>CAYWBS010000203.1:0-5939 GCA_964456215.1 uncultured Hyphomicrobiaceae bacterium | reverse complement strand
GGGCGAGGGCAAAAGAATGGTCCTGGTGATCACCGGCAAGGGCCCGGCCGGGCAGGACAGCGAAATCCGGCCTTTCGGCGCCCCTGAAAGGGGTGTCCTGAAACGGCTGGTGCCGAAATGGCTGGCGGAGACCGAGCTCGGCGCATTGGTCACCGGCTATTCGACGGCGAAAGCGCGCCATGGCGGCGCCGGCGCGCTCTATGTCAGGCTCAGGCGGGTGCGGCGCGTCAAAGAATGAATTTCGACAAATCGGTGTTCTTGGCGAGATCGCCGATATTCTTTTGCACATAGGCGGCATCGACGATGACGGTTTCGCCGGAACGGTCCGTCGCATCGAAGCTGATGTCGTCAAGGATGCGCTCCATCACCGTCATCAGGCGCCGGGCGCCGATATTCTCAACGTTGGAATTCACCTCGACGGCGACGTCGGCGATGGCGTCGATCGCGTCGTCGGTGAATTCAAGCTCGACGCCCTCGGTCTTCAGGAGCGCCGTATATTGTTTGACGAGGCTCGCCCTGGGTTCGGTGAGAATGCGCCGGAAATCCTCTTTGGTCAGCGCCCGGAGCTCAACGCGGATCGGCAGACGTCCCTGTAATTCGGGCATCAGATCGGCCGGCTTGGCGATATGAAAGGCGCCCGAGGCGATGAACAGAATATGGTCCGTTTTGACGGGGCCGTATTTGGTGCCCACGGTCGTACCCTCGATCAGGGGCAGAAGGTCGCGCTGCACGCCCTCGCGGCTGACGTCGGCGCCGATGCGCTCCGAGCGGGCGCATACCTTGTCGATCTCATCGAGAAAGACGATGCCGTCTTCCTCGACAGTGCGGATCGCCTCCTGGACGATCTGCTCGTCATCGATAAGCTTGTCGCTTTCCTCGGCGATCAGAAGCTCGTAGCTTTCCTTTACGGAAACCTTTCGCGGCTTCATCCTCTGGCCAAAAGCCTTGCCGAGAACATCGTTGAGATTGATCATCCCGACCTGGCTTCCCGGCATGCCGGGGATTTCAAAGCTCGGCATGCCCATATTGGTGTCGGCGACCTGGACCTCGATTTCCTTGTCGTCGAGCTCGCCGCCGCGCAATCTCGTCCGGAAATTGTTGCGGGTGGATTCCGAGGCGTTCTCGCCGACCAGCGCGTCGAGAACCCGGTCTTCGGCGTGGAGGTGGGCCTTGGCCTGCACTTCGAGCCGCTTTGCTTCGCGAACGAGGCTGATCGCCGTCTCGACGAGATCGCGGACGATCTGATCGACGTCGCGGCCGACATAGCCGACCTCGGTGAATTTGGTCGCCTCGACCTTGATGAACGGCGCATTGGCGAGTTTCGCCAGGCGCCGCGAAATCTCCGTCTTGCCGACTCCCGTCGGACCGATCATCAGGATGTTCTTCGGCAGCACCTCTTCGCGGATATCGCCTTCGAGCTGCTGGCGCCGCCAGCGATTGCGGAGCGCGATGGCCACCGCCCGCTTGGCATCCTTTTGACCGATAATATAGCGGTCCAGTTCGGAAACGATTTCACGTGGTGAGAAATTGGTCATTTGATATCGATAAATCTGAAAAACTGATGGTGAACAACCGCAGCCCTAGCTGCTGGGTAAGGTTTCGATCACAATATTTCCGTTGGTGTAAACACATATATCGGCCGCGATGTCCATAGCCCTGCGCGCAATTGTCTCGGCGTCGGCGCCGCTGTCCATGAGCGCGCGGGCGGCGGCGAGGGCGAAGTTGCCGCCGGAGCCGATGGCCATGACGTCATCATCCGGTTCCAGAACATCGCCGGTGCCGGTGAGGACCAGCGTCGTTTCCTTGTCGGCAACGATCATCATCGCTTCGAGGCGGCGCAGATAACGATCCGTCCGCCAGTCCTTCGCCAGTTCCACGCAGGCGCGCACCAGCTGCCCCGGATATTGCTCAAGCTTCGATTCCAAGCGTTCGAAGAGTGTAAAGGCATCGGCCGTGGCGCCGGCAAAGCCGGAAATGACCTCGCCCTTGCCAAGGCTGCGGACTTTCTTGGCGTTGGCCTTTATGACGGTCTGCCCGAGGCTTACCTGGCCGTCACCGGCAATCACCACCTTGCCGCCCTTGCGGACGGTCAATATCGTCGTGCCGTGCCAGGATTGGGGGGATGGGGTCGCTGTCATATTTACGTTGATCCTACGCCCATATCGGTATCCAGTCCTGACAATTCAAGGGTTGGCCGCGCGCCGTTTTAACAGATTTTTTGGGCGCTTAGCCAATTATACCATTCAATTATGGTCTTTGCGGGCAAAGGGCCGGCAGGCAAAAGAGAACTGGCGGCTGCCTGCAATTCGAGTATAAGCCTCGTTCATGGTCCGCTCACACTTGTTCGGCAGAGAGAATCGGGCAACACGGGACAGCAAGCATGCGCAAAGCCTCCGTCGATCGCACCACCAAAGAGACGAAGATAACCGCGACCGTAAACCTGGACGGAACCGGCGCCTACGATATCGACACGGGGATCGGATTTCTCGATCATATGCTTGAGCAGCTCGCCCGCCATTCCCTGATCGACATCACGCTCAAGGCCAAGGGCGATCTGCATGTCGATCTCCATCACACGACCGAGGATAGCGGCATCGTACTTGGCCAGGCCGTCGCCAAGGCGCTCGGCGAGCGCCAGGGGATTACGCGCTATGCATCGGCCGATTTGCCGATGGACGAGGCGTTGACCCGGGTGGCGCTCGATATCTCCGGCCGGCCCTATCTGATCTGGCGCGTCAACCTGCCGCAACCGAAGATCGGCGATATGGATACGGAGCTCTTCCGGGAGTGGTTTCAGGCCTTTGCGCAGCACGCCGGACTGACGCTGCATATGGAAACCGTATATGGTGAGAACAGCCACCATATCGTTGAAACCTGCTATAAGGGCCTGGCACGCGCCTTGCGCCGGGCGATCGCAATCGATCCGAAACAGGCCGATCGCGTGCCGTCGACAAAGGGCCGGCTCGCCGATTAGGCGCCGGCGCCTTGCTGTGGGGCGCGGGTCGAGGAAGGCCGCATTAGGATCAAACATTTTTCCGATCGAGGACAGTGTGACCGCTTATACCGTACATCAGCCGCTTATTTCCGCGCCGGACCCGTTGGCGCAGGCCGACCAGCTTCGCTTCGTCAAGGACGGTTTTTCCTGGCTTGCGTTCCTGTTTCCGATTCTATGGTTGATTTTCCATCGCATGTGGCTTGTCCTCGGCGTCTATCTGATTGCCGTCTCCAGTCTCGAACTCGTCTCCGCTGTCATCGGCTTGAACGAAGTGGCGCTCGGCGTTTTGGCAATCGCCACGGGCTTTATCGTCGGCTCGGAAGGCAATAATCTGCGCCGCTGGACGCTGGAGCGGTCAGGCCACCGGATGATCGCTGCGATCTCGGGACGCAATTTGGAAGTCTGCGAATTGAAGTTTTTTTCCGCCTGGTCGCCGGAAACCAGAACGGGTGCCCTTTCCGAACGTGACATACCCGGTACGCTGGCGGCGACCGCCGATCTCGGCCGCTCCTATTCGGGCGCCGGCAGGCCGCGCTGGCCGGGTGGCGGCCTGTCGATTTTCGGCGTCGCGTGACCGCCGGATTCTAAAAGAGACCGGATAGGCGATGCGCACCGCCATTATCGATTATGGCTCGGGAAATCTTCATTCCGCCGCCAAGGCCTTCGAGCGCGCCGCGGCTGATACCGGGCCGGATGAGAGCATTCTCGTCAGCAGCAATCCGGCGGCGGTCAAGGACGCCGATCGCATCGTCCTGCCGGGCGTCGGCGCCTTCGCCGATTGCCTCAGGGGCCTCAAGGCCGTGGACGGCATGCTGGAGGCCTTGAGCGAAGCCGTGCTCGACAAGGGCCGCCCGTTTCTCGGCATTTGCGTCGGCATGCAGATGATGGCCGACCGCGGGCTTGAGCACGGCGTGACGGACGGCTTCGGCTGGATCGGCGGCGAAGTGCGCGCCATCGAACCCGATGACCCGGCGCTGAAAATCCCGCATATGGGCTGGAACACGCTCAGCGTGCTCAACCCGCATAAGCTTCTGGAAGGGATCGAAACCGGCGAAAGCGGCCTCCATGCCTATTTCGTGCACTCCTATCATTTCGTTGCCGCCGACCCGGCCGATATCGTCGCCGTGACCGACTATGGCGGACCGGTAACGGCGATGGTCGCCAGGGACAATCTGGCGGGCACCCAGTTTCACCCGGAAAAAAGCCAGGCGCTTGGACTCAAATTGATTGCGAATTTCTTGCGATGGGCGCCTTAAAGGGTGAGGCTTCGAGTTGGCCAATTTGAGGCAAGCGGCAGAACGGAATGCATCAAGAGAAGTGTCGCGTACCTTCAACACAGATTACAAATTTCCCGACAATATCAAGCGGAATACTTAGACCCATGAAATCCCGATGCCGTTCGTTATGCTACCGCGTGAGCGAAATATGTCGCTCGAGCCTTGTCGGTTATCGTACTTCGCATTTTGGCATCTTTGGGATCCTTCTGTTTCTTTACGAGGCCAAGATCCCTAAGTTTTGACGTCCTATGTCCGACGAGCTGATAAGTTACATCAATGAGTGACGAAACTTGCCCCGCCGCCAGCGGTTTATTCTCTGAATTCAAGGTGTCCAGAATTGCAAGCTCAACATCTTCTAGCATCAACTCTTGATTCAGCTTAGCGACCTCTTCCTGAAAATCGTCAGACAAATTAACAATCGAACAAATCCCGTCTTGGCAGTCGGGGCATCGCCATTTGAAAAGTTCGAAGCTCGATTTTTGATCGAGAGCGTGTGATTTGCCACAACTACCACAGCGGATAGTTTGGCTTCGAGACAGAAACTCGTGAACCGTACTACTGAAATCGAAATATCGCTGCACAAAGTAATTTCTATACTCTCGACCGGGCGGATATCCCCAGCTCAACCGCTCCGCTTCTGCAAGCCCATAAAACAAGGCGAAAACAACCACAGGCTTACCATTCTTATCACGTGTATCTTTGTATTTAGATATAAGAAAATTAGCCTCCAACGACTTAAATACGTCGGCTAAGTTTTCACTGAGAATAAAATGACTTGTTGGAGGATTGCTGATATCATGGAAGTATGTCCCACCAACAGAACCCTCTGTTATTTTCCGACGTATATCCCGAGCCGCGCGTGTCACGCAATTAAGGAGTTGCGCCTGATTGTGGCGATCCAATTTATTGTCAAAGGGCTCGAGTGCAAATCGGTTTAGCCGATTAAAATATTGTGAGACCACTGCATCATAATATTTGCGAGCCGCAAGCCTAATCGACTGCGGTGTAATTGTTAATCCGTTTGCAATACGATCGAGGTAACAAGTATGAAGGAGTGATCCAATTATTCTCGGAACATTAAAAGATGCCTGAAATATAAGCGTCATATGATCGTCCAGAGAAGTAGAATGATCAAAGTAAGAGTTTATATTTGTGTTGAAAGCCGAAAATCTAGCAAGTAAAAGCCTTTTCGTGTAGTTTATCGCAGATTTTTCCATTGCCTGAACTTCAGCAGCTTCATATAAAGAGGCAAAATCCAAGCATATTGTATCAACTTTAGTCGAGTCAATTTTCCCGTAATAAACCCGGCCCGGGTAACCAGCCACTTTTAGTTTGATAGATTCATTGCTAGAATTATTAAGAGGTGACAAAATTACATCTACAAATAGGGGCGACAGTATACTTAAGTTAGCAAAGCGGGGCTCCAATACTGTCCAACATTACGGATACGGCCAAAGCAGGCCCGACCCTCGATGATGAGGTCGAAGTAACGCCTGAGATGGTTAAGGCGGGGATGTTATGTTTTGGCGGGCACCGACCGGGGTCTCATATTGAGAGGCTAGAGATTGCATTGGCGGATGTTTACCGGACTATGCATCGAGTTGGGCGAAAATCCCGGCCCGTAGTTTCTCAGCACGATCAGCAAGGTTCTTAATATCTTTAATCGT
>CAYWBS010000202.1:0-5947 GCA_964456215.1 uncultured Hyphomicrobiaceae bacterium | reverse complement strand
TGCGAAATACCAGAATTCGGAAAAGAGCGTTCTTGGCGACGACACTTGCGAGATTATTGACGGGCTTGCGGGACTGCCGCACAAAACGCATCTGGTGGCTACGTTTATTCTGGCCGGCCTCGTGGGGTTGAAGATCGGCGCCTATCTGACGGTCAAATCGGCGGTTGAGATCGCAGGTCATCTGGGGGTCTCCGAAACCGCCATCGGCTTGACGATCATCGCATTGGGAACGTCGCTTCCAGAGCTCGCAACAACAATATCGGCGGCAATCCGCGGACAAAGCGGTCTTGCCCTTGGCAATGTGCTGGGCTCAAATCTCTTTAATCTCCTGGCCATTATGGGACTGACGGCCATGGTGGTGCCCGTCCCCATCCCTGACCAGCTTCTTAGAGTCGATCTGTGGATCATGCTGGCCGCAAGCTTGGCGATTACGCCCTTTATCATGCGCCGGCTCTATATTACGCGGACGGTGGGCATCATATTTCTTTTGGGATATGCCGCCTATTTGGCATTTGTCCTGATGCCGTATTCCTCGGAACTGGTAAGTTACGCCCGTTAAGTTCCGGTCTTTGTTGTTCAACGGCCGCCGGCATTCCGCCATAGAGACCCTATTGCAATGGCTGAGCAGGCGCGAAACCGCGATGTTACTCTTATCACCGGAGCCGCGAAACGGATCGGCCGGGCGCTTGCGCTCGACCTCGCGCAGCACGGTTCCGATATCGCCATCCATTACAACACCTCCGGGGAGGCGGCGGAAAGCCTGGCAAGCGAGATCAGGGCGCTCGGCCGCAACGCCGTCGCCCTGCGGGCCGACTTGTCGAACATGACCGAGGTCAAAGCGCTTATCCCCGCCTGCGCGGAAAGGCTTGGTCCGCCGAACTGCCTCGTCAACAACGGATCCCGGTTCGAAAACGACGAAATCGACATTCTGACGCCGGCGCAATGGGATGCGCATTTGGATATCAATCTCCGCGCCCCGGTCTTTCTTGCGCAAAGCTTTGCGCAGACATTGCCGGCGAGCGAAAAGGGCACCGTCGTAAACATAATCGATCAGCGCGTTCTGAAGCCGCGGCCGCTCTTCTTCAGCTATTCGCTGAGCAAGGCGGCGCTGTGGACGGCGACCCGCATGCTGGCGCAGGCGCTCGCGCCGCGCATCCGAGTGAACGCCATTGGCCCCGGACCCGTTCTGCAAAGCGTCCACCAAAGCTCTGAACAATTTGCAGCGGAACGGCGCCGCACACTTCTTGGCCATGGCGCAAGCACCGCGGAAATTGCCAGAGCCGTTCGCTTTATTCTTGACGTCCCGGCGATGACGGGCCAGATGATCGTTTTGGATGGCGGACAACACCTCACTTGGCGCAATGAAACCGAATCTGATGAGTAAGCTTTGTCTATCCGTGGATGGCATTGGCAGGCGGCGCCTCCTAACGCCTCTTTGCACGCCACCGAAATTGTTGGCTCCATGACCGAGAAACCGGCAGTACGCCTCAACTCGATGGCCGACGCCTTTCGCGGCACCCGGCATGTCTTCGTCAAGGGGCTGGAACTGGACGCGGTCGTCGGCGTCCACGACCATGAAAAACGGGAAGCGCAGAGGCTTATCGTCTCTGTTGACCTGACGGTGCGGGAAAACGCCGCCGGACAGGCGGACCGCCTGGAAGACGTCGTCTGTTATGCCGACGTCGTGCGCCGGGCCCGCGAGGTCTGCGGCGGCGGCCACGTCAATCTCCTCGAAACCATCGCCCAGCGCATCGCCCAAAGCTGCCTCGAAGACGAACGCGTTCTCGCCGTCCGCGTGAGATTGGAGAAGCCGGACGCCATACCCGAATGCCAGTCGGTCGGTATTGAGATCGAACGGCTGCAAGCGCAAGGATAGGGACGGGATCGCCGGAAACGGCGGAGCGGCGGCGTTCAGCGAATTTCGAACAGGATCATTCGCAAGCTGACCGGAGAAGAGCAACGCCGCGGGGTTGGGTCGCCTCCAATTCCGCGTCTCCGGCAAGGGTCCGGACCATTCAAGCGGATGCCCATTGCATGGGTAAGATTCCGGAAATCGGGCCCCGACGCATTATTACTTGCCGGTTTTTAGCGAGCGCGGATAATCGGCAGTCAATTTCTCCTCAAGACAGTCCCTGAGCACACGGTAACTTTGCTGCCCGAGCGCAACGACTTTGCTGATGCAAGCGTCACGGACCTTGGGAGGAATCGTCGCCCACGGCCCCGAGACCTTGCTAAAAGCGTTGCCCTCGAAGGCAAGGCATGCGGCAAGATCGCTATCGGCCTTGCATGCCTGGCGAATATTCCATTTCGGCAATGCTTCCGCAAAAGCCGAAGACGATGCCAACAGCACGATTATGAGTGTCAATGATTTCAGGAAGCATTTCATAACTGGACCCCCATCCTGACTGTTCCCCGCCCATAACGCTTTGCCGATTCCTGCGCTATTATACATAACCTAACGATCATAACGTGGACTAAATTGGCGCGGCGCGCCCGGAAGAATGCCAGAAACGGATAAAGCGACAGCGGCCGGCGGAGCCGCAATGACGGACGGCAAAGCCGGCACAACCGGTCCGGCCGTCATTGCCCGCCTGCTGAAGACATTGCCCGCCGGGCCCGGCGTTTACCGCATGATGGACGCCAAGGGTGACGTGCTTTATGTCGGCAAGGCGCGCAGTCTGAAAAAGCGGGTGCAGAGCTATGCGCGCCTTCATGGCCACACCAACCGCATCGCGCGCATGATCCTGGCCACGGCCGCAATGGAGTTCGTCACCACGGAGACGGAATCGGAAGCCCTGCTCCTCGAAGCCAATCTCATCAAACGGCTGAAGCCGCGCTTCAACGTCCTGATGAGGGACGACAAATCCTTTCCTTATATTCTCGTCGCCCGCGATCATGACGCACCGCAAATCCTCAAGCATCGCGGCGCGCGAAAACGGCGGGGTGACTATTTTGGACCGTTCGCCTCCGCCGGCGCCGTCGACCGCACCATCAACACGTTGCAACGGGCCTTTCTGCTGCGCTCCTGTTCCGATGCGGTCTATGAGAGCCGCACCCGGCCGTGCCTCCTTTATCAGATCAAGCGCTGCAGCGCGCCTTGTACCGGCGAAATATCGCTCGAAGCCTATGGCCGGCTTGTCGAGGAGGCCTGCGGATTTCTGAAAGGACAAAGCAGCGCGGTCAGAACGCGCATGCAGAAGCTGATGGAAGAGGCAAGCGCCGCCTTCGAGTTCGAGCGCGCCGCCGCCTTTCGCGACCGCCTGCAGGCCCTGTCTCACGTGCAGGCCCATCAAGGCATCAATCCGCAAGGACTGGAAGAGGCGGATATCTTCGCCATCCATCAGGAAGCCGGGCAAAACTGCGTGCAGGTGTTCTTTTTCCGCACCGGGCAGAACTGGGGCAACCGGGCCTATTTTCCCCGCGCCGACAAATCGATTCCCGCCGCCGAAGTCCTCGAATCCTTTGTCGCGCAGTTCTACGATGAAACGCCTTCACCGCGGCTGATCCTTTTAAGCCACGACGTTTCCGGCCGCGCGCTTCTTGCCGAGGCGCTCGGCACGCGGACCGGGCGCAAAGTGACGGTCACAACGCCGCAACGGGGACCAAAACGGGCCCTCGTCGACCATGCCCTTGCCAATTCCCGCGAAGCTCTTGGCCGCCGGTTGGCGGAATCGGCCTCCCAGCGCCGTCTCCTGGACGCCCTTGCGGCGAAATTGCAAATGGACGAGCCACCGCGACGCATCGAGGTATACGACAACAGCCACATTCAGGGCGCCAACGCGGTGGGGGCCATGATCGTCGCCGGGCCTGAAGGCTTCGACAAGAGCCAATACCGGAAATTCAACATCAAGTCGGAAAATCTGAATCCCGGCGATGATTACGGCATGATGCGGGAGGTGCTGCGCCGGCGTTTCGCGCGGCTCTTGAAGGAGCAAGGTCCGAAACCGGAGAACGGCCCGGCCGGAGAGACGGGCGGCGAAGACGCCGACGACCGGCCGCTCTGGCCGGATCTCGTCCTGATCGACGGCGGCGCCGGGCAGCTTTCGGCCGCGCACGACGTGCTGGATGAGCTTGGCGTTTCATCGCTCACCGTCGCCGCCATCGCCAAGGGGCCGGAGCGAAACGCCGGCCGCGAGCGTTTTTTGATGCGCGGCCGGGCGCCGTTCATGCTGGAGCCGCGCGAACCGGTTCTCTATTTCGTGCAACGCCTGCGCGACGAAGCGCACCGTTTCGCGATCGGCTCCCATCGCGCCAAGCGCAAAAAAGCCGCGAGCGCCAACCCGCTCGACGAGGTGGCGGGCATCGGGCCGGCGCGCAAGCGCGCGCTTCTGCAGCATTTCGGGTCCGCGAAGGCGGTCAGCCGGGCGGGGCTCGCCGACCTGCAGGCTGTCGAAGGCATCAGCAAGCAAATGGCGCAAGCGATTTACGACTTTTTCCACGAGAATTAGCGCCGAATTCCGGTGAGACGGCGATGTCCTTTTTGGACGGGCCGGCGACTCACATAATGTGAGCGCGTGCAATCGATGCATTTCAGCGAGGACGGCCATGTCATTCCTCTCCCGCATTGTCTATGCGGCCCATGCCAGCGGCACGCACCACAAGCTGGCGCTTGATGCCTTGCGCCATCTTGGCTGCAAGGAAAGCGAGCGCTGGCAAAAGCTGTTTCTGGCCGAGAGCGCGCTATACCTGGAGGGCTCAAAGGCGCCCGACAGGGAATTCAGGGATTTCAAGAACCATGTCCTCCATGTCCGCGACGACTATTGGGGCGGCGCGCCGCAAAAAGCGCTGAACTGGTACGGACATCTCGTCGATGCCTTAGAGCGCCGGGACTGGCCCGGCGCCGCCCACTGCGCCGGTGTCCTGAGCCACTACTACACGGACCCGATCCAGCCTTTTCACACCGCACAATCGGACGCGGAGAACGCCATCCATCGCGCCGCCGAATGGAGCATCTCAAAATCCTATGATGAACTCCGGAAATTGGCGGAGGAGACCATCGGCGACATGCGGATTGAAGCCGGCAGCGGTCCCGAATGGCTCGCCGACATGGTGCGCGCCGGTGCGGATTATTCCAACCGTTACTATGAAAGCCTTATGACCCATTACAACATCCATAAGGGTGTGGTCGAGCCTCGGGAAGGTCTGGATGGGGTGAGCCGCCGGTTTCTTGCCGAACTGCTCCTCTACGCTGCGACCGGTTTTGCGAAAATCCTGGAGCGCGCCATACAAGAGGCCGGCGTCGAACCGCCGAATATCGCGATCACGCCGCAGCTCTTTCTGGCAACGCTGAAAATCCCGGTCCGCTGGCTCACGTCGAAACTCGAAGATGCCGAGGACCGCAGGCAGGTCCACGCAATGTATGACGAACTTGTCGAAACCGGACGGGTTGAAAAAACGCTGACGGAGGACGAACGGCAGATCCGCGACCTCTACCGGAAAGAGGTTCTGGCCCGTTCCGGCGGTGCGCCATCACCGGCGACGGGAGCCGCTTCAAAGGCTCCGCGACGGCCGGGCGATGCGGGCGGTGGGGCTCTGCCGGACGATGGTCACGATAGGGGTGCCACCTACGTCTCCCTCATCGACCCGGTCGTCGACGCACCCTCCATCGGCCCGAAGACCGCCGGGAGGCTGGAGGTTGCAGGCATATTCACCATTGGCGATCTCCTGCGTGCGGATTGCGACGCGCTCGCCGCGTCATTAAACTGCGGCTGGGTGAAACCCAATACGGTTCGCGACTGGCAGGACCAGGCGCGCCTTGTGTGCTGCGTTCCCCATCTTCGCGGCGGGGAGACGCAACTGCTGGTCGGCGCGGGATACCGGAGCGCGGAACAGGTGGCGGGCGCGGATCACAAAAAATTGCACCGTGCGATTCTTGATTTTTCCGAGACATCCGCCGGCGCCAACGTCCGGCGCGGCGGCCGCCCGCCGGGCTTGAAAAGAATGTCGT
>CAYWBS010000201.1:0-5967 GCA_964456215.1 uncultured Hyphomicrobiaceae bacterium | reverse complement strand
TGTCGTTTTTTTCATGGATGAACCAGTACTGCCGCTCTTATCATCTTTGGACACCTTATCCGGTGCGTTGGCGTTCCTTGCCTTGCTAGCCGAAGAACGAGCAGCTGAGCGATTGGCGTCCGGCGATTTGGATCCGGCACCTCTTGATCCTTCTCCGCGTATCTTCTTTTTGGTCATCGAATTGAGATCCGGCCCATCTTCTCCCTCGCCGGATGTCCGGCCGCGCCTGCCAGATAGCGCATTATGTGGGAGGCTGAACGGCAACCCGCGTCGAACTCGTTAGGGCTGCTTCCTTCCGGACCTGACCCGGTTGGCGAGAGACACGTCCGCCGCCAACCTCCCGTGGCTGAGTATAGGGTTGGAGAGAAAGTTGGAAAACCCCAGTAAAGGCGATTTCCCAACAAGACTCGTTACGTTTCATCAAATAGAACAACGGCAAATGGCTAATTCCCTCCCTTTCGTCACGTCATTGGTGTAGGTGTGTGTTGCCAAAATCAACCACGATATTCCGAAGCCTTACAAAACTTTGCACTTATGAGATTCGAAAAGAAACCCCACTATCCCACGATCGGCACAATGTTGCATGTAGACCGCAAGAGTGCCGAATGTACGGATCGCAATTGGGTCGGAGAACAATGCAGCCGTCCTGACGCCCGTTTCATGATCCTAATTGACTTGAAACCTGTGCTCGACAATGGCGCCGATTTCAGCAGTGCCAAACTTCGATGGTTTACGACTGATGAGCGCGTCAAACTTCCGCTAATTGAGAAGGAAGTCTTATTCCTTGGCATGGATAACGAAGATCGCCCACATTTCTCGATTTCGTTGAGTGAAAGCGAAGTCAGACGGTTGGTTGGAGATATTGACCAGTTTCAACCGCTGATAGAGTTACGCAGCCTGGCAATTCAAGGGCTGTTGACGGAGGAAGAAATTTCCGTGATTGCGACCGCCCGGTCCATGGCGACTTGGCACCAAACACATCGCTGCTGCGGGCGATGCGGCGCGCGCACGCGGCCGCGGGATGGAGGCTGGCGGCGGAGCTGTTGGGCCTGCGGGCATAGCGCATTTCCCCGGTCTGATCCCGCAGTCATCATGCTCATCACCGACGGCCAACGATGCTTGCTCGGCTACGAAGAAAGGTTTGCCGGAAGATTTATGTCGGTCCTGGCCGGGTTCGTGGAACCGGGAGAAACGATCGAGGATGCGGTCCGCCGCGAAGTCAAGGAGGAGGCGGGCATAATCGTCGGAAATGTTCGCTATCTGGCCAGCCAGCCATGGCCGTTTCCTCACCAACTCATGATCGGTTGCATCGGCGAGGCACTGACAACGGAGATCAACCTCACGGATTCGGAACTCCTGGACGCTCGTTGGGCGGATCGTGCCGAAGTGAAACGCATGCTAGCCGGAACGCATGAGGAAGGTATCAATGTGCCGACAAAGATATCTATCTCGCATATGCTCATCCGCACGTTCGCTGAGGGGCTCGCATAAACGAGAGCATTTTCTTGATGAACTAAAGACCATCCCGAGCGACAAATAACGCCCCAATTTCATGTCCGCTGCCGGGAAAGTTTCAGTTCTGGCCTGTTTTCAAGGACTTTTTTGCGGAACGGACTTGACTTGTAAGTGCCGAGGATGCGCACCTCGCTTGAAAAAAAAGAGAGTTCCTCAAGTGCGAGGCGTACGGGCCGCTCCGAGGGATGCCCTTCAATATCTGCGTAAAACTTGGTCGCCTCGAATGTGCCTTCAAGCTGATAGGATTCTAGTTTCGTCATGTTCACGCCATTCGTGGCGAAGCCGCCGAGCGCTTTGTAAAGCGCCGCTGGAACGTTCCGGACCCTGAAAACAAACGTGGTGATTACCGGACCATCACCAGGTTCCGCATCATCGGGATCGACAGCCAGAATCAAGAACCGAGTAGTGTTATGCTCGGCGTCTTCAATATCCCGGCGCATGATCTTCAAACCGTAAACCTCGGCAGCGAGATCGGATGCAATCGCCGCCATGTTGACGTCGCCGCTTTCGCTTACCAGGCGAGCTGAACCAGCTGTGTCCGCCTCCGGTCTAGGTGCAAGCCGAAGCTCATTTATTAACTTTCGGCATTGGCCGAGAGCCATCGTGTGGCTGTGAACCGTTTTTAGATCACTCAAACTTGCCTCTGGCAGGCCCAAAAGTTGGTGGCGAACGCGCTCGAAATGCTCACCGATAATAAAAAGATCCGAATCCGGTAAGAGGTGGTGCGCATCAGCGACCCTCCCGGCGACCGAATTCTCGATTGGCATCATCGCCAGCCGGGCCGTGCCGGTTTTCACGGCGGCAAGCACATCCTCAAAAGTAGGACATGCCCTAGCCTCCATCTCCAGGTAAGCATCTCGGCACGCCAAATGCGAATTTGCGCCCGGCTCGCCTTGATAGGCGATCACATTCGCGAATGTCTCCGTCATCAAGCATGCTCCTGTCAGGGAACGGGGGCAGTGGGTCTGGCATTTAGCTCAATTTTCGTCGGAAGCGAGCAACGCGCGAGCCCGTTCGAGATCGGCCGGAGTATCAACGCCGAGGGGAATAGTGTCAACGAGTGCGACGTCGATCCGCATGCCGGCCTCGATCGCCCGCAGCTGTTCGAGCCGTTCCCTTAGTTCAAGTGTGGACGGCGGAAGGACGACGAACTTTTCCAGAGCAGCACGCCTGTAGGCATAAATGCCAATATGATGATAGAGCGGGCCGGATCCATGGGGCGCTGTCGACCGCGTGAAATAGATCGCCCTGAGTATTCCTGGAGCACCAACTGGTGACCCGACAACTTTGACGACATTTGGATCCTCTCGTTCTCCCTCCTCGACGATTTCCGCCGCCAAGGTAGCAATGTCGACGGCATCGTCATTGAGTGGCGCCAGACAATTGTTCACGAATTCCGGTTGCAACGTCGGCAAATCGCCCTGCAAATTCACCACATAATCAATTGCGTTGGAAAATTCGAGTCGCGAAACGGCTTCAAATACCCGGTCTGTGCCGCAGTGGTGATCGTCGCGCGTCAGAAGGGCTTCACCACCGACCCTTTCGATGACCTCACAGATTTCCTGGCTATCCGTGGCGACGATCACGCGTCCGGCTTTCGATTCCACAGCGCGTCGCCAAACATGCACAATCATCGGCGCGCCGGCTATGTCGGCCAAAGGCTTGCGCGGCAGTCGGCTGGCTTGCTCGCGTGCCGGAATGACAATCAACGTTTCTGACATTTTCACGTGCTCAAATGTTGGTGCGGCGAATTGCCAATGCGTCCCTCGCTCTTAGGGCTGTTGCGTGGTGAAAACGGAACGCCTATAGAATGCAGGTGTTTGGGTTAGGTATCTTTTCCCTAACAGATGTGCGCTTCGATTGGGAGCGGGATTCCATGGACGCATTTGAACTCAACAAAATCGCCGGTTCCGTATTGGCGGCACTGCTTGTGCTATTCGGCGCCAAAACCGTCTCCAATTTTGTCTTTGTGCAGCATCCGCCGGAAAAGCCGGGATACGCAATCGAAGTCGCAAAGAAAACCGAAAGCGGATCTGGCGAAAAGAAGAGCGCTGCCCAAGTGGCGCCCATCGCGGTGCGTCTCGCTAAGGCCGATGCCACTCGTGGTGAATCTGTCGCCAAGAAATGCATGGCGTGCCATAGCTTTACGAAAAACGGCAAGAATGGCGTCGGGCCCAATCTGTGGAACATCGTTCTGCGGGAAGTCGGCGCGGTCAAAGAGTATAGTTATTCTCAGGCGATTCGCGCTTTGGGCGGGAAATGGGAATATGCGGCACTCGACCAGTTCATCGCAAATCCCAAAAAAGTCGTCCCCAACACTAAAATGGCATTTGCCGGCGTTGCCAACCCAGAACAAAGGGCTGACCTCATTCTTTATTTGCATAGTTTGAGTGAAAATCCTCATCCGCTTCCAATTGCAACGGATGCTAAGCCTGGCAAAGCCTCAAGTCGATCGACTGGATCAAATACGAGTACGCAATAGTCACGCCCCTTGTGTCCTGTCGGTACAGCGCACCTCCAATTCTAAAGTCTTGGACGTAAAGCCGGCAACAGCAAACGGCGCAAGAAGATACTATCCGGCGTGGCGAGCACTTCTCGTGAAATTTCGCCCATACATAAGCAACCTTTGCGGAATGGTTAGGTGGATTCGAAATCCTGTCAGGGCGAATTCGTCACTACATAAACAATAAATAATCCCTATTATCCCGTTTACATAAGGAGGCATCAAGCTCATACTCTCGCCAACTTTAGATATTGGCGGAGAGTAATAAGCCATGTCCGCGTTTCTGAAATCTGCCAAAGAATTTTGCTGGGGCATTGTCAGCAAGACCTATGTATGGCTCACCTCAGTTATTCTGGCTTTAGCGGACTTATACAACAGATTCATTGCCACCGAATCAAAGCAAATTGAATTGGTTGGTTGGCCGTACATAATTATTGGGGCTGCATTTTTGGCAGCGTTAGTGACGTACCATCAGTTGCGCATTTCGACTGGCAAAATTGAGTTCAAGCCAGATATGAGTCCGAAGGACTTAATGCGTTATCTCTGTAAGCGGGCAAAGTTTGGCAGAGAATTTGACGATAGACACAGCTGGTGGCGAGCGGCACAGACTGAGATTCGCGATGAACTTAAGAAAGGCAGAAGGCTACGAGCAGAAGGGCGAGCACCAGGGCAATGGACTGATGGGCAGTTTCGTTTTCCAGCAGATTTTATTGAGAGAGAATTTTGGCAGACTGGAGATTTGAACTGGATTCTGATTATGAACCAAGACTATGACGGTCCAATTGATGCTTTTGACCGCACAACGGAGACGAGTTTTGTTGATGTTAAATTTTGTCGAGACGAGGTTGAATTGATTTGGCCGAAACGGAATGTTTTGAACTTCTGGTTGTCACCAGCTCACTTTGAGCCATTTGAAAAACCCGAATATCGTCCGCCACCATGGAGTGAAGCCCAAGATGAATCTGAATGAAGCTCTTAAGCTCGGTAAGCTCAATCAATTCGTCAGAGAACATGAAATCAAGGATCCGCGCCCGGACGGCGAATCACGGTTCTGGAGACTCTTCGACCTTATGACTTCGGGAACGCCAGCATCTTCTGAAACATCAGATGAGGCGCATTCCGAAGATTATGACGAAACTCAAACTCGCCGAGATACTTTGAAAAATGCTTCTGACTGATCCAAACATGTGTCGAGCAAATCGATTTTTTGAAGATGCCGAAAAAGGCTTCAACGGTGTTCACGTGAGAACCGTCGCGAGCGTATTCGCCAGCGCTATGATTGACCGTCTTATGTTCGTAGCCTTTTTGGCCAAGCCCGCGATAGGATTTCAATTCGTCGGTATGAACGGTCGACCCCTTGATAACATGCTCTTCGATAATCGGCTGAAGCGTTTTCTTCCGAACGTTCGGAACAACTTGAGAAATCAATTCGCCATCCCGATCTTGCATGGCAAAGACGACCGTCTTGCCGGACGCACCGCGCCCACGCTTGCCAGAACGCTTGCCGCCGACCATACTTTCATCGGCTTCAACATCGCCGTCAAGCGGACCTTGGCCATCAAGTTCGACCATGTACTCGCGGATTTTGTCCGCCATGCGCCAAGCGGTTTTGTACGAATAGCCAAATTGCCGTTGCAATTCTTTGCCGGAAACGCCGTGCCGGGAAACCGTGAACAAGTACATGGCGTAATACCAGCGCTGCAAGGACGTGTGCGACTTTTCAAAAGGCGTTCCGACCATTGGGTGAAGATGGTGGCCACACCATTGGCAGGCGAAAGCCTTCTCAGCTTGGAAGCGGTAAAACTTTGCATGGCGATGGCACTTTGGGCAATCAAGTTCGGTGCCGAAACACTGCGTCATCAGATGGTCAAGGCACGTATCGTCATCTGGAAACAGCTTGAAAAATTCCTGAATGGTCATTGGCTTGGTGATAACAACCTCCATGACCA
>CAYWBS010000200.1:0-5978 GCA_964456215.1 uncultured Hyphomicrobiaceae bacterium | reverse complement strand
CGCCTATCTTGGCCCGAATGTCGAGCGGATCCTCACCGCCGCCGGCGTATCGATTGCCAAGAACAGCTATGACTGGCGAGGCTACCGGGTTCGGGAACGCTATTTCGGAACGGACGAGAAACCGGTCGCGAACTATCAGGGCTGCCACAGCTTTGAACGGAAACGCGATTTGCGCGGCAACGAATTGGAAATTGCGTGCTTCAAGCCTGATGGCCAACTGGGCCGGACAATATTCGGCTGGTCCCGCATCGTGAAGCAGTACGACCATCTCAACCGGATGACCGAGGAGACATATTACGATACGGCGAGGAATTTCGTCCTGGCCACAAACGGCTCCGCGCGGCGGCGGTTACGTTACGACAATTTAAGCAATCTGATCGGCGAGACTTTTTTCGGAATTGACGGCCGGCCCACGAATCTCCAGGGCGCCGCCTCGGAGCTTCGTTATGTGTACAACAAGCTGGGCCACCGGACAGACGCATATTACGTGGACACGACCGGCTCAATCGTCCCGTCGGAAGTCGAGGTCAGCAAAGTCACACGTGGCTCGATTGGCGAAAAGGCGGGGCTCCTCCCTGGCGACCGCATCGTTTCTTACGATGGCCAGCCGGTCACATCCGCCAGCAGACTATCCTACCTGACGCTCGTTGGGGGACGGCGGTTCAAATCGCTCCGGATTCGCCGCGCAGGCACAATCCTGAAACTGAGCGTACCGAGCGGGGTCCTCGGTGTTCGGTTGCTTGACGTGCCGAGCCGCAGAAGGGCGTCACTGGAACCGAACGTCCGCCGTGCGAACCAGCGATAGCTATCAGGACTTGACCTCGCGGCTCACATCGCCGTGACGGACTTGTGCACGACTCGTGATTTTTCCGTCCCGCGGAGCTGAATAATCTTCCGCCTAGGGTGTTTTCCGATCAAACCGGGTCATATCCGGCATTGATGAAATCGTCCGCGCATTCATCTTGAGTGAACAGAGCGAGGCCGGCGGCGATACTTTCAAAGATCCGGCTGAGCGGCCGGAGCCGGGCGCGGAAAACTCATGTCCGAAGGACTGCTCACTTCCGGCTTCCCGGTATTTCCGGCGCGTGGATCGGCTGATACCGTCCCCTTGACCAGCGGTATATGGCGTAGGGCGGCAGACTTACATCGCCCTTATCATCGAATGTGAAGCGGCCGATGACCGTGCTGAACACCATGCCCCGCAATGCTCTCGCGACCTTGTCCGGCGCCGTGCTTCCCGCCTGCTCGGCAGCCTGAGCCCAGGCCTGGATGGCGGCGTATGTATAGAGGCTATAGCCTTCCGGCTCGAGGCCCTGGTCGCGCATCTGCCTGACAATCAAGCCCGCTTCCGGATGATAGCCGCCGACAAAGAGCACATCGGCGCCCGCCTGCTTGATTCGAGATACCAGCGCCGTGAAATCCTTGTCGCCCGCCGTATAAGCCTCGAACATCACTTCCGCCCCGCCGGCGGCGCGTAGTGAACGGCGGGTCTCAGTGGCAATGCCTTTGCCATAGGCAGACTTGTCATGAACGATGGCGATGCGCTTGCCCGCATAATGCTCCGCCAAATATTGGCCGGCGGCGACGCCTTGCTGGTCGTCCCGGCCCGCGACCCTGAAGATATAGCGCTGCCCGTGCTCGGTGAGTGCCGGGCTGGTGGATGCCGGCGAAATCATCGGGATGGCTTCTTCCTCATAGACCTTCGCGGCCGGAATGGAGGAACTCGAACAAAAATAACCGGCAACGAACAAAACCTCTTGCGCCACCAGCTTGTTCGCGACGGCGACCGCCTGCTTCGAATCGCACTGGTCATCGCCGATGATCAGCCGGATTTTACCGCCGAGCACGCCGCCCGCTTCGTTGATATCGGCGACCGCCTGCCTGGCGCCCGCCGGCATTTGTTCTCCGAGCCCCGCAAGCTTCCCTGTCACCGGCCCGGCGATGGCAATTCGGATCGCCGCCGGTCCCCTTGAGGTCAAGAGAAATATCGACAGCGACACACAGGCAATCGCGGCGATCAGGATGAATATGGTCCGCATTGGCTGTTGCATTCGGGCCCTCTTGCCGTCTCACAGATTATTTTACCGGGTGTCCGACTTCCGGGTCCGCCTTTGAAATGTCATGCAGCGTCGCGATGCTCCAAACCATACCGCCGGAAATCGCCGCCAATCTTGACACCAAAACGCGCCCGCGCCTAAATGATTGGTCTGCATCAGGAAGGCCTTTTGCCGGCCGGGACCGTAGCTCAGCGGGAGAGCGCTCGCCTCACACGCGAGAGGTCACTGGTTCAATCCCAGTCGGTCCCACCACGCTTCTCTTAAGCCCTTGTTAGGGAAGAAAACCCCGGATTTCTGCGGTTTCGTTAACCTCATTGGTACATGTGAGTGTTACAAAATGAGGGATGGAACAGTCGGTGAAATTTCCCTATTTAACGCGCCGAAAGGGCAGCGGAATTTACTATTTTAGACGCGTGGTGCCTCCCGAATTGCAGGCCGATTACGGCAAGACGGAAGTCAATGTCTCTTTAAACACACGCGACCCGGCCAAGGCCAGACCGGCTTATTTTGAGATTGCCAGCAAGACGGAAGCAGATTTCGCGGCGCTGCGAAACGGCGGCGAGCAAAGTGTGAATGATCAAATTAGCCCTGCCGCCGCGACAGTCTCTTCAGCCAACGTAAGCGACCATTATCAAACTATCATCGCTGAGGACTTTGCCACCCGCTACGAGGTCTTACAAAAGGCGCGCGCAGATGAACGCGCCTTCTGGCGGCAAGAGATTGTCAAGTTCCCAAATACAGACTGGATAAATTTCAGGGTTGATGAAGAGACGCGGGTCGAAGATGTCATCTCCCATTGTTTTGACGAACGCAACAAACGGCGGATATGGGATGCTCAATGCGAACTAGAAACCGGCGATCGCTCGCTCTTTTCCAGCGATTTGACGCCCATTGAGGTGAGAGACCTTCTTTTGGCTGAAATAGCCGCCCTTAACGTGATTTTGGGGCGGGAGACCACATCTAATCCGTCGCCGGGCTTGCCGCCGCCCATGGCTACCCCCCTGCCACCGAGCGCTAGCCCGCTGCCAACGGCTCCGCTCTTATCAGAGGCCGTTGAAAAGTGGATTGCGGAGCAATCGCGCGGAGCGTGGTCGGTAGAGTACAAGGAAGAAGCGATCGCAATCCTCGGCGGCTTCCTGGAAATTGTCGGCGACAAGCCGATGACCGATTATGACAAGTCGGACTGCCGCAAGTTCAAGAGCGTGATTCTGAAGCTTCCTCCTAATGTGAAGAAGCGGAAGAAGTTCAAAAATCTCAGTCTCGAAAAAGCCGCTGAAAAGGCTCACGCGCGAGGCCTGCTGCCATTGTCCACGAATACGGTGAATAAGCGACTGAACACAGTGGCGTCATTTTTTAATTGGGTGATCAAACAGTATGATGAGATGGGAGTTAACCCAGCATCCGGGCTGGGGATCAAAACCAAAAACAGCGCCAGAAGCGAGCGCGACCCGTTCACGATTACCGAACTTAACACCATGTTCGCCGCGCCGATCTACACGGGGGTGTAAATCAGAAGAGTTTTGGACGGATAAAGGTGATCTGGTTCCGAGAAGTTCAGCAAAATTTTGGGTGCCGCTCATCGGGCTCTTCACGGGCACGCGGCTTGGTGAGATCGTTCAGCTTCACACCGCCGACGTAATGAAAACGCGGGGGATTCACTACATTGACATCTCACCTAGCGATGACAAAGAGAACCCGAAGTTTGTCAAGACGGCCGCCAGTGTGCGTAGAATTCCAGTGCACGCCGTTCTGTGGGAATGCGGCTTCCTGGAATTTGTTGAACGGCGAAAAAACGAGGGCTCTGTGCGACTGTTTCCTGATTATGATCGGACAGCCGCAAAGAGATCATATTCGGACAAGTTCTCGAAATACTTTCGGCGGTTTCTCAATCATGTCGGCATCAAGCGCAGCAAAAACTGCTTCCATTCTTTCCGCCATTCATTTGAAGACGCGTGCCGTAACTCTGGCGTATCAGAGGGGATAATGGACGCGCTACAAGGTCATTCCACTGGCGGCATGTCAGGGCGATATGGTTCAGGGTACGGCCTCAAGGCGCTTAGCGAGGCGATGCAGAGAATTAGATACGACGGACTAGATTTATCGCATCTCCGCGGCTGAGTGCGTCGACACGCGAAAAATGATCCGACTGGTCTTAGTCTAAGTCCGGACGGAACGGGGGGCTAGTAGCGTCATTGGTGGCCCATGAGTGGATATCGGCGTCTGGCAACAGTCACGAGTCTGCGCCGTCTATTTCGGATTTGCGACGCTCTTCGGCCAGTTGTTCCCATCGCGTAAGTTCCGCCTTAGCAGCGTCGTCATTGAACATCATATTCACCGGAATGTACGCGTCCTTACGCGACAGCAGTGCATCTGACTCGGCATCGTAAATTTCAAGCTGCCCATTACAAAAAAAGGCATCTAGAAATCGCTTAATGACTACGACAGCCAATGCCCCATCGGCTGTGCCCGGGTCTTGCATTGCGATATCGCGAAACATGTCAAACTCCAGGCGCTCGGTCGCAAAGTTTAGTCCGAATTGAATCTGCACATTACCGTCGTCGGATTGGAAGCGCATGAACAGGACGCTTCCGTCCTGGCCAGCCTCAACCGGGCTTAGGTTTTCCAATGGGTCGAACGGCGCGTGACGACGCAGACGGACGTTGATCCGGGGAATGTCAAGCGCTGTTCCATGCGTCGCCGGCTCTGCGCGGGCGATCCTCTCGACAATGTCGGGTCCAAGGATATTCTTAAATCCCGCGAGTTCATAAAGGTGCTTTCAATAAACGGTGTCCTTCGTTTCGACACCGAAAACGTCTTCGATTGCGAGAGAAGCGAGCGAAGTCATAATTGGCAATTCGGCCCAAAGGCGTCGCGCGTCTGCTGGATCGTCCGGATCGATGATCGGCTCTTCTCGCGCATGTGCCATTGCACGCCTACCAGAATTTCTCAGATGAGTGCCGATATCAGCAACGCCTTGAGTTTTCAGCTTAGCGAGAGCTTCTTTCGCCCTATAATCAGAAAGCGTGTCCACATGACTGCTAATCCATTTGCCTCGTGCTCGTCCGTCCGGAAAGGCAACTTCCAGTACGCGGTAGAACGAAAGAAACGCATATCCCGGATGATTAAGCCCTCGTCCCTCGCGCATCAGCGCAAGGGCCAAAAGCGCCTTGTCGTTGTTGGATTCAGGAAAATACGAGAGATCGAACTCTTCAGTTATGGAAAAGCCGAACGTTTTGTCTCGGCCCATTGGCCTAGGCAGATTTCCGCCGCCAATGCCATCCACCGACATGCCGTGCTCCGTCACCCAAGAAAGAATGCTGAGAAATCGCATCAGAATGCGTTCACAGTTGGCACGATCTATTCCAGGACGCGCCTTCATTGCGATTGCCGGGAAGTGTTTATGCGTAATCGGCAATATCCAGATGGTTTCACCGCGATACGTCTGCTTCTGAGCATTAACTGGCCAAAAGCTGTTCGTTTCCACGTTTGCAACAACCCAATCGCCGCGCTGAGCCAGCTCGCCGACGATCACGTCTTTCAACTCTCGGATTTTGACCGAAAAGTACCCTTGCTTGGACCTCTCGTCCGGAACCACCACTGGCGGGTCGGGTTTGGCAGCGGTATCCGATATCGCATCTGTCATCGTGTCACAAACCTCCAGCGGCCCAATTATCACACGTTTGTCTGAGTGGGAATGTTAGTGGAGCGACCTGATCGTTTTTGTGGAAAGGGATACCAAAGGAAAGTTCAACATGGGCCACAGACGAAAGACTCTGCACAAGCACATCACCGTCACGTATCCTTCGGCTCCGGCAATTACCATTACGGTAGGTGATAACGGTCGCGGCTATTCTGAGACCAACCGAGGTCGGCGCCGAAGCCAGCCAAACTGCGCCGACTGCCAGAGGCTACACTGGCGCC
>CAYWBS010000199.1:0-5986 GCA_964456215.1 uncultured Hyphomicrobiaceae bacterium | reverse complement strand
ACCACGCCGATAGGCGTCCATCTGAAAGAGACGCTCAGGACCGTGGTCCTTTGGCTGACGATCTGGATCGCGCCGCTTTTGGCCCTTACCGCGACGTTGGGCAAGGGACAGGTCTTGAGTGACATGGGGTGGTTTTTCTCAAAACTTGCCGTGGTGACCTTTGGCGGCGCCTACGCGGTCCTTGCCTATATGGGCCAGGATGTCGTCATGAGGTACGGCTGGCTCGACGCCGGCCAGATGATGGATGGCTTGGGGCTGGCGGAGACGACACCCGGACCGCTCATTCTCGTCACGGAATTTGTCGGCTATCTGGCGGCCTATCAGCATGGCGGCGAGCCGGTCTGGCTGATGGGACTTTTCGGCGCCCTCGTAGCATTATGGGCGACTTTTGCACCCTGCTTCCTCTGGATTTTCGCCGGTGCGCCATATATCGAGTGGATTAACGGCCGGCCGCGTCTGAAAGGGGCGTTGTCGGGGATTATCGCGGCCGTCGTCGGTGTCATTTTAAACCTGGCGCTTTGGTTTGCGCTGCACGTCTTCTTCGCCAAGGTCGAGCTTTTGCAGGCAGGACCGCTGCAGTTGTGGACGCCGGACCTCGCATCGCTTGACTTGCGCGTGGTTGTCCTTGCCGCCATCAGCGGTTTTCTTCTCCTCGGGCGGCACTGGGGCGTTCCGAGCGTGCTCGCCACTTCGGCGGCGCTCGCGGTCGCTCTCCACTTTGCTCAGCTCGGCGCCGGTATCAAATATTGAATACGGTCGGTTACGCTTGGCGATGCCGCCACGCAATACAACTGAGCGGGGCGACAGCGGACGTTATGAGCGTCAGACGACGCTACGCCGTTGCCGCTTCTGTTTCTGAGTTCGCGCGTTTTGCCTCGCGGTCTTTCTTCAGGCGTTCGGCAATGATAAATGCGAGTTCGATGGCCTGGTCGGCATTGAGGCGGGGATCGCAATGGGTGTGATAACGGTCCGAAAGATCCGTTTCCTCGACCGCGCGGGCGCCGCCGGTACATTCGGTGACATTCTGCCCGGTCATTTCCACATGAACGCCGCCCGGATGCGTACCTTCGGCACGGTGTACGTCGAAAAAGCGCTCGACCTCCGAGAGAATGCGGTCGAACGGCCGGGTCTTGTACCCCGTCACGGCCTTGATCGTGTTGCCATGCATCGGATCACAAGACCAAACCACCCGTTTTCCTTCCCGCTCGACCGCCCTGATCAGCTTTGGTAAATACTTTTCGACGTGCTCCGCGCCGAACCTGCAAATCAGCGTCAACCTGCCCGGCTCATTTTTGGGATTGAGCACATCGGTAAGCTGCAATAACGCATCCGGCTCCAGCGAGGGACCGCATTTCATGCCGATCGGATTTTTGATGCCGCGCGCGAATTCCACATGGGCATGATCGGGCTGGCGGGTCCGGTCGCCGATCCACAGGAAATGCCCGGAGGTCGCATACCAGTCGCCGGTCGTCGAGTCGACCCGCGTAAAGGCCTGCTCGTAGCCGAGCAGCAATGCCTCGTGGCTGGTGAAGAAATTGGTTGACCGCAATTGCTGAGAAGCCTCTGGCGTTATCCCGCAAGCGCGCATGAACCGGAGGCAATCGGTGATACGGTCGGCGAGCTCCTCGTAACGATTGCCGGCGGGGCTGTCTTCGATAAATCCCAGATTCCATTGATGCACATGCTCCAGATTGGCGTATCCGCCTTGGGAGAAAGCGCGCAAAAGATTGAGTGTCGCGGCGGATTGCCGGTACGCCGCGATCAAGCGTTCCGGATCGGGGCGGCGCGCCTCGGCAGTAAACTCGATTGCGTTGATGATGTCGCCGCGATAGCTGGGAAGTTCTCTTTCGCCTTGCTTCTCGGACGGGGCCGAGCGCGGCTTGGCGAATTGACCGGCAATCCGGCCGACTTTCACGACGGGGCACCCGCCCGCATAGGTAAGGACAACAGCCATCTGCAAGAGGACGCGAAAGAAATCGCGAATGTTGTCCGGATGATGTTCGGCAAAGCTTTCGGCGCAGTCGCCACCCTGCAAAAGGAACGCCTCTCCGGCCGCGGCCGCGGCAAGCTCTTTCTTAAGTTCCCGCGCTTCGCCGGCAAAGACGAGCGGTGGAAATGTCGCAAGGCGCGTTTCCACTTCCGCAAGTTTTTCCGGATCCGGATAGTCCGGAACCTGAATGATCGGCAATTTCCTCCAGCTAGCCGGCGACCACGGCGCAGACATAGGCTTTTACTCCATAAATTCTGGGCGCTGGTACCAGCGACCCTATTACTCTGTTAATTCCCGGTGCTCCATAGGCAGCAGGTTGAAGCCGCCTAAAAGCCGCATTGCCCGTGGCTTGCACTCTATTTGGCCACACGCATGCGAAATTGCCAGACCTTTTGCGTATAAAGATAAACAGGTTCTATCGGAAAGTCGTCTTCGCCTTCAACTGAAATTCGGGTGGCTGAAAATATCTACCAAGGAACGATCAACTGTGCGAAATTCGCGGCCATGACCATTCGCGAACCAAGTTTTACGGTCGGCATCGAGGAGGAATATCTCCTTGTCGAGCGCGAATCCCGGGATCTTGTCCGCGAGCCCCCAGAAACGCTTATGAACGAGTGCATGGTGGAGCTCCAAGACCAGGTCAGCCCTGAGTTTTTGCGTTCGCAGATCGAGATTGGCACCCGCGTCTGCACTAAGCTTTCCGACGCCCGCGCTGAGCTCACCCATCTTCGTCAAACAGTTGCCCGCCTCGCCGACAAGCATGGTATCGCGCCGATCGCGGCATCAACCCATCCCTTCGCGCACTGGTCGGCCCAGCATCATACGGATCGCGAACGCTATAATGAGCTGGCTCATGACCTGCAACTTGTCGCGCGGCGCATGATCATATGCGGCATGCATATCCATATCGGAATTGAGGACGATGATCTGCGCATCGATATTTTGAACCAGGCGCGCTATTTCCTGCCGCATCTTCTCGCGATCTCAACATCCTCCCCATTCTGGCAAGGCCAGAAAACCGGACTCAAATCCTACCGGCTCTCGGTTTTTGACGAACTTCCGAGAACCGGCCTTCCGCAACAGTTCCAAAGCTTCAGCGAGTATCAGCGGACCGTGGAAGTCCTGGTCAAGGCGGGGCTCATTGAGGATGCAACCAAGATTTGGTGGGACCTTCGGCCGTCGGCGCGATTTCCGACACTTGAAATGCGAATAACCGATGTTTGCCCGCTTCTCGATGACGCCGTCTCCATTGCCGCGCTATTTCAATGCATTTGCCGGATGCTTTACCGTCTTCGCCGCTCCAACCAGCGCTGGCGGACTTATCCGGTATTTCTTCTCAACGAGAACCGTTGGCGCGCCCAGCGCCACGGAATGGAACAAGGCCTCGTCGATTTCGGCAAAGGCGAGATCGTACCGTTTGAAGACTTGATGGAAGAACTCTTCACACTGTTGAAGGACGACGCCGATTATTTCGATTGCAATCAGGAGGTTCAACACGTCCGCAAGATCTTGCGGCGTGGAACGAGCGCGGATCGCCAGCTTGGATGTTATCACCGCATGATTGATGCTGGAGCGCAGGAACGTGATGCGCTTATTGCTGTCGTGGATAGTTTGATCGAGGAGACGCGTTCGTCACCATTTCTCGGCGCCGGTCGGGCGAATTTGCCCGATGCCACACTGTTGCAGGAGGCTGAGTCCGCCACGCCCTCGGTTGTGGGTACCGACAACTAATCAATCGGTTTGCGGCAACACTTTCTAACGTTTTGACGTTTCAGAGCCCCTAAATTCCGGCATCGTGGCATATCCTTCGGCCGAAATGCCCTCACTCTTGAGGACTTTCCAAATCGTCGTGAACAGAATGCGGAGATCAAGCCCAATGCTGCGGTTTTCGACATACCAAATGTCGCGGGCAAATCGTTCTTCCCAGCTCAAGCTGTTGCGGCCATGGATTTGCGCCCAGCCGGTGATTCCCGGCAGCACTTCATGACGTCGGGCCTGTTCCGGCGTGTAACGATCCAAATACTCCATCAAGAGAGGCCTCGGTCCGACGAGGCTCATATCGCCTTTGAACACATTCCAGAGCTCAGGCAATTCGTCCAGGCTTGTCTTTCTCAGGAAACGCCCAAAAGGCGTCAGGCGCTCCGCGTCCGGAGCAGTGGCGCCCGCCGGCGTCAGGGCTTCGGTCATTGTGCGAAACTTGTAGATCGTGAACGGCCTTCCGCGATAGCCCGGGCGCTTTTGCTTGAAGAATATCGGCCTTCCCATGTAAACGGCGACGGCCATCGCGGCGATCCCGAAGAGCGGCAAAACCAAGGGTGATAGGATAACCAGAAAAACAAGATCGAATATTTGTTTTTGCGCCATAGGTCACTCTCGTTATCTTATGCCGGGAAATTGCCCGCCCGCTTCCTGTCGCCGCGCTCTGTTTCAGAGCCCAATGCTCATGCCCCCATCCACCGGTATGCAGGCGCCAGTTATGTAGGACGATTCTTCCGAAGCGAGAAAGAGGGCAGCAGGGGCAACCTCTTCCGGTTGACCGAGCCGGCGCAAAGGCGTCCGGTCCTCGAGAGCCCTCCTGAATTGCGGTACCCGTAGCAACTGCTCGGTCATCGTCGTTTCTATATATCCCGGAGAAATGGCGTTGGTTCGAATGCCGAACCGGGCAAGGTCCACGGCAAGGCTTCTCGTATAGGCGAGTAACGCCCCCATTGTCATCGAATATAATCCGGTTTGCGGCATGTGCCGGACCGCCATAATGGATGACATGTTGATAATGGAAGCGTTGCCGGAGGCTTTGAGCAGCGGAAACGCATCGCGGACGCAATGCATCACTGCTTTCAGGTTCGTTTCCAGCATCTGCTCGATCTTGTCGTCATCGACATTGCGCATATCGCCACGCAAATTCAGTCCGGCATTGTTGACGAGGATGTCCAGCCGACCGAATTCGTTCTCAATAACGGCAAGCAGGCGGCGGCGATCCTCCTCAACGGTAATATCGGTTTCGAGGGGCCGGGCTGATCCGCAACTATCGATGATCAATCGGGCCGTTTGTTCGGCGGCTTCGACATCGATATCGGCAATAAAGAGGTGCGCGCCTTCCGCCGCGAAAAGCTCCGCGATCGCGCGGCCGATTCCGCGCGCGCCGCCGGTCACAATTGCCACCTTATTGTCAAGACGGCCCATTACCGCCTTCGCTCACTTTGTTCTTCCAAGTCGATCCATTTTGCACCCCTGCCTTGAGGCGCGCCTTCACGGCCAAAAATCCTTGAATGAAGCGCGAAATACTTGGCAATTGAACCCGCAACAAATCCTTGCCCGGTAAACCTTATTGGTCGTTTGGGTCAAAGGACGATATTGCGAGCTTGGCCCTCACCTAACTGAACTTTTCTCCTGGCGTTGTAATTGCTCTTTGTACGGATAACGTTTTTTTTTGCGCAAATATGCAGGCGTCCGACTGAAACAAAGACATCGAGACAGGTCCCTATTCAGCGCCTTCCGAGTGCGACGCCACCCATTTTTCGCGCATGGTCACCAGCTCTTCCGCGGCGCTCGGATGAAGCGCCATGGTGGCATCAAGATCACTTTTTCTCAGTCCCATGCGCATGGAAACCGCCAAAAGCTGTGCCATTTCAGCTGCATCAGCGCCCAAGATATGGCATCCCAATACCTTGTCGCTCGCCGCGTCCACCACAAGCTTCATCAGCATATACTCTTCGCGGCCGGACAGCGTGTGCCGCATCGGCCGGAAGCGGCTCTTATAGATGTCGATCTCGCCGCACAGCTCCCGCGCCGCGCTTTCCGTGAGACCGACCGTGCCGATCTCCGGTTCGCTGAATACGGCGGTCGGAATAAATTCATGGTCGACCGGTGTCGATATTTCGTTGAACACGGTCTGAGCGAAGGCCGCTCCTTCGTGGATGGCGACCGGAGTCAGATTGACGTGGTCCGTGACATCACCCACGGCGTAAATTGCGTCTATCGAACTGCGGGAATAGG
>CAYWBS010000198.1:0-5991 GCA_964456215.1 uncultured Hyphomicrobiaceae bacterium | reverse complement strand
TGGATTGAAGGGGATGACAAGACTTTCGAATCCACCCCATGAAGCCCCAATGCCGAACAGTTTCAGCGGCTGGAAAAACGCCCTAAAGGCTTGTCTGCTGACAGGCTTCAAAACGGCGGAAAAAAGGCCCGTTGAGCCTGTGCAATCGCGCTTCCAGATGGCGTGGCCGGGATCATCTTCGAGAGCCGGATGCATGACGCGATCAACTTCCGGGCGGGCTTTGAGCCAACGGGCGATTTCGAGGGCTGATTCTTGATGCTGCCTGAGGCGGACGGCAAGGGTCCGAAGTCCGCGCAATGCCAAAAATACGTCCTCCGGGCCGGGACACAGACCAAGATTGCCGTAAGCGTCGCGAATTTGCGCCGCTGTCTCGCCCTTTGCGGTGATGGTGCCCAGCATTGCGTCAGCGTGTCCGACGAAATATTTTGTCGCGGAATGGATGGAGACGTCCACGCCATGAGCAAAGGCGTCAAAATAAAGCGGCGTGGCCCAAGTATTGTCGAGCAGCACAAGCACTCCGCGTTCATGGGCGGCGGTCGAAATCGCCGGAATGTCCTGCATTTCGAACGTTTGAGAACCGGGCGACTCAGTAAAGACAAGCCGCGTATTGTCGCGGATCAAATTCTTGAGTCCGGCACCGATGCAAGGATCGTAATAGGTTGTCTCGACCCCGAGTGGCGCGAGCATAATGTCGCAGAACCGGCGCGCCGGCTGATAGACGCTGTCAGTCACCAGAATTTGGTCGCCGCTCTTAACCAGCGCCAGGAGAGCCGTCGTGATGGCCGAAAGTCCGGATGGCGTTATGACCGCGCTGCCGCCTCCTTCAAGTTCGGCGACCGCTGTTTCGAGACTGCGCACGGTCGGTGTGCCGCGCCGGCCATAGGTAAATTCCTGGTCGCGGGCTTCAAAAGAGTCCACCGTTGGATAAATAATCGTCGAGCCCCGATAAATGGCGGGATTGACGAACCCATGCTGCCGCGAGGGGTCCCGGCCGGTATGCACCAAAACCGTATTCGCATGGGTAGGGATTTTCTGCGTTGGGCCACTTGCAGAGGCTGTCCCTTGATCTCGATTAGCTTTGTCAATCATCGGCGAGGTACCATTGGGTTGTTAACTGTGTTTTACCAGTACGGTGGCATGGGCCCAACTATTGACTGCATGTTTGAAATACGGGAAATGGCGTCAGCGAAGTGTGGAACCGTGGCATCGCGGTTGGCTACTAACCTTTATTTGCCTCACGGAGCCGCATTGGTCCACCAAGCTGGAAACCGGCTCTTTGTCAGAAGTTATAATGGTATCTGGCTGTTCATCATTCACCGTGTCAAGTTGCTGATCAAAAGAACAAGAAGGCGATGGCGATGACAATGCTGCGTATTTTTGGTGTCATAGCATGTGTGTTCGGGGCTACCGTCGGACGCGCTTCAGCAACCGTTCTCGACAATGTCAAAGCCAAGGGGTTTATTCATTGCGGCGTCAGTCAGGGACTTCCGGGGTTTTCCACAACCGACGACAAGGGGAATTGGAAGGGGCTCGATGTTGACTTTTGCCGCGCTGTCTCCGCGGCTATTTTCGGTACTCCCGACAGATTGAAGTTCGCGCCGCTTTCCGCGAAAGAACGTTTCACGGCGCTGCAATCCGGCGAGGTCGATCTGCTGTCGCGAAACACGACCTGGACCATGAGCCGCGATACGGCACTCGGCTTGACGTTCGCCGGTGTGACCTATTATGACGGACAGGGTTTTATGGTCCGCAAAAAGCTCGGTGTTTCAAGCGCGCTCGAGCTTTCCGGCGCCTCGGTTTGTACGAATACGGGAACCACCACCGAGCTCAACGTCGCCGATTATTTCCGTAAGAACAAGATGCCGTATGAGATCGTCGCCTTTGAAAAAGCGGACGAAGTTGTGCAGGCCTATGATTCCGGGCGTTGCGACGTCTACACGACGGATGCGTCAGCGCTCGCGGCCCAGCGGCTTAAGCTCGCCAAGCCGGAGGAGCACATGGTGCTTCCGGAGATCATATCAAAAGAACCCCTCGGCCCGGTGGTCAGACAGGGCGACGATCAATGGTTCAACATCCTCAAGTGGTGCCTGTTTGCGATGATCAACGCCGAGGAGCTGGGCGTGACCAGCGGCAACGTCGATGCGATGAAGGAGTCGAAGGATCCGGCGGTACGCCGTTTGCTCGGATTGGAAGGCGAATACGGCCGCAAGATCGGTCTGGGAAATGATTGGGCCTACAATGCCATCAAGAGTGTCGGCAATTACGGCGAAATCTTCGAGCGAAATGTCGGTCTGACATCCGAACTGAAAATCGAACGTGGCATCAACCGGTTGTGGTCCGCAGGCGGGATCATGTATGCGCCGCCGATACGCTGAAGGCTGAAGAGCCCCCTTGATCTACGTCCACCTCCGTGGCTTTTATTGTGGATCCGCTTCGGGATAGGAGCGGGATCGAATTCGCCGTCAGCAGCGCCAAATGCCCGCAAACCGAAGACCGCGTATTCCTGATTTCATTCCATTGGCGCCTGGCGACAGGCGCGTCCGGTCCGCCGCTATTCAGGCCTTGGCCCTCATTGTGCTGTTGGGGTTGGGCTATGCGATCGTCACCAACACGATTGCAAACCTGGAAAAGCAGAACATTGCATCGGGAATTGGTTTTCTTGATACGACGGCGGGGTTCGGCGTTTCCCAGTCGCTCATTCCCTACAGCGAAGAGTCGAGCTATGGCCGGGCTTTTCTGGTCGGCTTGCTGAATACGCTGGCCGTTGCGGCTCTCGGCATTGTTCTCGCGACGGTCATTGGTTTCGCCGTCGGCATCGCAAGGCTTTCCCGCAATTGGCTGATCGCGCATCTTGGCACGGTTTTTGTCGAAATTGTGCGCAATATCCCGCCACTCCTGCACTTGTTTCTCTGGTATTTTGCTGTTTTGCTTGCCCTGCCGAGGCCGCGTGCAAGCGCTAGTCTCGGTGGGATTATCTTCGTCAACAACCGGGGGATATTTGCGCCCTGGCCTGAATTTGGTCCCGGCGCCCGCTGGATCGCGCTCGCGGTGCTTACCGGCGTAATCATAGCGCTGGCCTTCGGGGTGTGGACCAACCGGCGGCGGCAACAGTCGGGTGTAGCAGTCGCACTTTCTGCACAGGCCCTCGGATATGGGCTGACGCTACTCGGCCTGCCCGCCATTGCGACGATCGCGGCCGGAGTCCCCATTTCATTTGACGTTCCGATCCTGAAAGGATTCAACTTCGCGGGCGGCATCAGGATCATCCCGGAATTCGTAGCGCTGCTCCTCGCTTTATCGATCTACACGGCTGGCTATATCGCCGAGATTGTCAGGGCGGGGATACTGTCCGTTGGCGTTGGCCAGACCGAGGCGGCGTACGCACTTGGTCTGAAGCCGCTAACGACGCTCCGCAAGATTGTCATACCGCAGGCAATGCGCGCCATCATTCCGGGGCTGACAAACCAATATCTCAATCTCACCAAAAACTCGTCGCTCGCCGTGGCAATTGCCTATCCCGATCTCGTTTATGTCTTCGCCGGCGTCGTTCTCAATCAAACCGGACAGGCGGTCGAAATTATCGCCATCACCATGGCCGTCTACCTGACTCTCTCGCTGCTGACAGCCGGCTTCATGAACTGGTTCAATGCCCGCATGGCGATCGTTGAGCGCTAGGGCGGAGCCTGCATGACAAAACTCCGCCCCGCCCCGCCGTTACTTGCTGGCCGCCATCCGCCGCCAACGGATCAAACAGGCGTTATCGGCTGGCTCCGGGGAAATCTTTTTTCGAGTTGGTCGGATACGGCGCTGACGCTCCTCGGCGTTTATATCGTCTATTCCATCGCCGTGCCTTTCGTCGATTTTGTCCTTGTCAGGGCGGTATGGGACGGACCTGATCGCTCTGTCTGTGTCGTGCCGGAGGCCGGCGCCTGCTGGGCCTATATCAAGGCCAAGTTCGGGCAATTCATGTACGGGCGTTACCCGGCGGATGAGCGCTGGCGCATCCACCTGACATATGCTCTCGGGGCCGGTCTTCTTGCTTATTTCCTGAATCCGAAATTGTCCGGCAAGAGGCTTGGTGCCATCGCGCTCTTTGTGATCTACCCGCTCGTCGCCTATATGCTGCTGACCGGCGGAATATTCGGGCTAGCCATCGTCGAGACGCGGCTTTGGGGCGGCCTTTTCTTGACCCTGGTCGTTGCCGCCACAGGCATCGCGGCCGCGATTCCATTGGGTGTTCTACTTGCGCTTGGACGGCGCTCGGAAATGCCGGTGATCCGTGCGGTTTCGATTCTGTTTATTGAATTTTGGCGCGGCGTGCCCCTGGTCACCGTCCTTTTCATGGCAAGTGTGATGTTGCCGCTCTTTCTGCCGGAAGGCGTGGCTTTCGACAAATTGCTCAGGGCCCTTATCGGCGTCGCGCTATTTGCCGCCGCCTATATCGCCGAGACTGTGCGGGGCGGGCTGCAGGCCATTCCGAAAGGCCAATTTGAGGCTGCCGAGGCACTCGGACTCACCTACTGGCAGACGATGCGCAAAGTCATTCTCCCGCAGGCCCTCAAGCACGCCTTTCCGAGCATCGTAAACAGCTGCATTTCCCTTCTCAAGGACACGACGCTGGTATCCATCATCGGCCTTTTCGACCTTCTCAACGTCACGCGCCAAAGCCTCGAGGACCCGAAATGGGCGACGCCGGTGACCGGCCAGACGGGGCTCGTTTTTGCCGGACTGATCTTTTGGGTGTTGTGTTTTTCAATGTCTCGTTACGCCGCATATCTGGAATCCTATCTTCGGCGCGGCGATGCGGAGCGGAGGATTTAGCGAGGACGAGAGAATGCGGGCAGGGTGGCACCTTCTCGTCGCGTCCGCGTCTATCTGAACGATTGCTAAATACCGACTTCAAAACCCGTTCAGTTATGTTGCGCTAATTTTCCCTCATCGCACGATGCCTTGAAGGCCCAACCACGGCCAATGGAGGCAGATGCGAAAAAGGAGATCCGGAACGACGCGCGAGAGACTCACAAATGCGCGGCAAGGTTCATCGATCTGCGGGATAGCCGTAGAGGCCGCCGGACGTGGCCGCAGTCCGACAGATCAAGTGGTGTAATGAGCTCCGATCTCCCTGGCGTACTTTTTGCGATTTGCGGAGATTATTGAAATGACTGGCAAATTCGAAGACACCTATCCAAAGTATCCGTTCGCGCCGCTTGTTCGTTTTGGCATACTTGCTGCGTCTTTTCTTGTAAGCCTTTTTCGCCACCGGAAAACTCTACCGGAGAATGCCATCGCGGCCCGCCAGCCGAAATTCATCGATGACGTGGCGGGGATCAAAGAGCGGCGGCGCGCAGTATCGGGCAAACCCGATCCGATTGACAAAGCCGCATAACGGGCAAACGGATGTCCGCTCGCCCCGGCAGGACCTCGCCTCGGCAGGACCATGGAGCGCCTTGACCTTCCAAAAACTGGAATGTTTAAATCCAGGCCTGAAAGGATCATTGCGATGAATATCCGGATTGCCGCCGAGGCGAGCGGTCTTTCCGCCAAGACCATTCGCTATTATGAGGATGTCGGCCTGTTTCCGGCCCCTGAGCGCCTGGAGAACGGCTACCGCGATTACAGCGCCAGGGACATTAAGCTTCTGCGCTTTCTGCGCCGGGCGCGGGAGTTGGGATTTGGCGTCGCCGAATGCCGTAAGTTGAAGTCGCTTTTCCTCGACCCGAACCGGGCGAGCGCCGATGTCCACGCGATTGCGGTGCAAAAAGTTGCGCAGATTGACGATAAGCTGAAAGAGTTTCGAGCCATGCGGCGGGAACTCAGCCGCTTGATCGAGGCCTGTCCCGCCGACAATCATCCCGATTGCGCGATCCTAGACGAACTTTCCCACGGGCCTCAGAACAGTTAGGCCCCTAGGCGATTTGAACGATGTCGTGTAGCCAGGCGACTGTCTTCAGTTCAACGGCTTATGCTTGTTCAGCGTACTTTAATGATTTG
>CAYWBS010000197.1:0-6006 GCA_964456215.1 uncultured Hyphomicrobiaceae bacterium | reverse complement strand
TTCAGGAAACCAACCTGTCCGAGATAGAAATAGAGCGCAAGGGCCTGCGCTTGCGGGTGGCGCGTAATTCCGTCTTGACGGCGCCGCCGGGAGCGACGACCGCTGCCCAACATACCGGCACGCGGGAGCCGCAAAGATCCGAGCCGCTGGACCATGGCGCCGATGACGTGACCGCGCATCCGGGCGCCGTGACCTCGCCGATGGTCGGCACCGTCTATCGTGCGCCTGAGCCGGGTGCACAACCTTTCGTCGAGATCGGCGTTGAAGTGGCAGAGGGCGATACCTTGCTCATTGTTGAAGCCATGAAAACGATGAATCAGATTTCGGCGCCGAAGGCAGGTACCATTACAGCCATACTTGTGGAAGACGGCCAGCCGGTCGAATTTGGCGAACCGCTGATCATAATCGAGTAAGGCGAGGCAGTGAAACCGGCCGCCCTCCATGTTTGACAAAATCCTCATCGCGAATCGTGGAGAGATTGCTCTTCGTATTCAACGGGCGTGCAAGGAGCTGGGGATCGCCACCGTCGCCGTTCATTCCACCGCCGACGCCAACGCCATGCATGTTCGCCTTGCCGACGAAAGCGTTTGTATCGGTCCTCCGGCTGCGGCGGATAGCTACCTGAATATGCCGGCGCTGGTTGCTGCATGCGAAATCACACATGCCGATGCCGTTCATCCCGGCTATGGGTTTTTGTCGGAAAACGCGGTTTTCGCTGAAATTCTAAAAGAGCATGGCGTGACCTTTATCGGCCCGAGCGCGGAACATATTCGTCTCATGGGAGACAAGATCCAGGCGAAGAAGACCATCGCCGCTCTCGGTATCCCGATAGTACAGGGATCCGAGGAGGCGATCGCCGACCTCGATACTGCCAGAAAGGTCGCCCAGGATATCGGCTACCCGGTCCTCATAAAGGCTGCCGCCGGCGGCGGCGGAAGAGGAATGAAGATTGCCGAGCGGCCGGAGGGGCTGGAAATCGCGTTCTCGACGGCGCGTGCCGAATCAAAGGCGGCTTTCGGCGACGACGCTCTTTATCTTGAAAAATATCTGTCGAAACCGCGCCATATCGAAATTCAGATTATTTCGGACGGCCGGGGCAACGCCGTCCACCTCGGCGAACGCGATTGTTCTTTACAGCGCCGCCACCAAAAGCTTTGGGAAGAAGCGCCATCGCCTGCACTCAACGCCGAGCAGCGAGACGCAATCGGCACCAAAGTTGCCAAAGCTGTCGGCGCGCTCGGATATAGCGGCGTTGGAACGATTGAATTTCTGTTTGAAGACAACGAATTCTATTTCATCGAAATGAATACGCGACTTCAGGTCGAGCACCCGGTGACCGAGATGATCACCGGGATGGACCTTGTTATCGAACAAATCCGTATCGCCTCCGGCGCCCCCCTCAACTTTACGCAGAATGATATACGCTTCAACGGGCACGCCATCAAATGCCGGCTGAATGCCGAAAACCCTTCGACATTCGTGCCGTCTCCCGGAAAAATAACCTATTTCCACCCGCCGGGCGGCTTGGGCGTTCGGGTCGATTCCGGCGTCTATCACGGCTATACGATCCCGGCATATTATGACAGCCTGATCGGCAAGCTTATTGTTCATGGCAAGAATCGCAATGAAGCTCTCATGCGTCTCAAGCGGGCACTGAGCGAATTCGTTATTGATGGAATCGAGACGACCATCCCCCTCTTTAGCGAGCTCGTGGTCAATCCGGATATCGTAAATGGTGTCTACGACATACACTGGCTTAAGAAATATCTCGAATCATCCTGATTCGTTGAGCTATTTATGGACTTTGGACCAATCGAGAATTGGGAATACGTTTGAGTACGTTTGACGACATAATGGTGGAAATCACGCCGCAGGTGCTCCTGAAGGCCTACGCGTGCGGGATATTCCCGATGGCGGAAAGCGCGGAAGACAACGCGCTTTACTGGATCGAGCCGGAGCGGCGCGGAGTCCTGCCGCTCGACCAGATGCACGTCCCGCGCCGTCTTCAGCGCATTATTCGCCGGGATGATTTCGAGGTGCGTATCGACAATAATTTCAAAGGCGTCATTGAAGGTTGTGCAAGTTCAAGACCGGGCCGCCGCAGCACCTGGATCAACAAGCGTATTCGCGAACTCTATGCCGAACTCTTCAAGCTCGGATATTGCCACACGGTCGAGACATGGCGGAACAACAAGCTGGTCGGCGGACTTTATGGTGTCCATCTTGGCGGCGCCTTTTTCGGCGAAAGCATGTTTTCCGACGCTAACGACGCCAGCAAGGTGGCGCTCGTCTATTTGGTAGCGCGGTTGAATTATGGTGGATTCAAGCTGCTTGATACCCAGTTCGTGACCCACCATCTGAAACGATTTGGAACCGTGGAAGTCGCGCGCGAGGAATTTCAGCGGCTTCTGGAACGGGCGCTGTCCAGACGGGGCGATTTCCTGGGGTTGCCGGCTTCCTTGCCAGGTGCTTCGGTCTTGCAACTCGTCAACCAGACATCGAAGACAGGGTGCTCCACGCCGTGAAGACCCGGGCTCTGTGCGAACATCCAGCCGGTGAAAATCCTTTGTTGACTGCCGTCCAGCTTAATTTCGTCAACTTCAACAAAGGCTGACGTCAAAGGCGGTTCCGTCGGCGGCCGGGTGTAACAAATTCGCGGAGTGATTTTCAGGGCCCGGAATTTCTCGCTCTCGCCCAATTTGACTTCAAGATGGGAAATCCGAGCCGTGACCTTGTCAAGCGCCGCAAAGACCGCGATTTCGTTTTCTATTTTTTGAGCATTGGCTGACGCCGTCTCCCACAACAGAAGCCCCAAAACCATCAGCAGCATCGCCAGAAAAAAAAAGACATAGCCCGCGACGCGTTGAAACTGCGTTGCTGGAAAGGCCCTCGTCACGGGCCCCCGCTTAAACACGTATGTCTGATCATATCTCGCCAATTTCCGCCGTCTCATTCTTGCAGCATGCCGTGGGATGAGCAGTTCCATAGTTGCAAATTAAATCACGCGCGACAAATTCACAAAATAGAGATCCGCTTGCCAGCATTATCCGTTTCAAATGAAAAATGGCGTCAAGGTGACGGGCAAGGTGCGAAGATAGGCGACTTCCATTCATCGGAAGCCTTGACAGCAAAAACAAACCTTACCCCGTCCAATTCCGGCCATTGCAAATACCCGGGCAGATCCGGAAAGCCGTTTCACGGCTTCCATGCCTCATAATCGCCTGTCGCAGCCGGACGATGACCGGAGGCAAGCGTGCTTCCCGGCGGCCGGTAGGCCTGCGCGGTGCCGGTCATATTCGGCCTGTGGGGTAGCTGCCACGGCTTGCGTTGGTAGGTTTCTTCCGTGGGTGGTGTGTCCACGGTATGGTGCAGCCATCCATGCCAATCCGGCGAAACCGTAGAGGCTTCCGCCAAACCGTTGTAAATCACCCAGCGGCGCTCGCCCGTCTTGTCTCTGTAATAACGATTGCCAAACTCGTCCTCGCCGACAAATATGCCTTTGCGCCGCGTAAATAGTCGTGTGCCGATGGTATTGCCATCCCACCAAATAAAGAGTTCTCGAAACAGGCCCATGGGTCCCGCCCTTCGCTTGACCATTTTCGAAACTGGATTCGTGCCGACGGACTATGCATCAACGGCACAAGCCCTGTCCAGAGCAGGGTTCCATCGTGCCTTAGAGCGCTTCGTGGAAGGACGGCGACGGTCTGATAAATATTGCGGCTGAGCAGAGTGCCCAGCCGCTACCGATATAGTCTTTACAACCTAAGCGCGCGCATCGACGCACTTACCGGTTTTTTTGCTCCGGTACATGAAGGTGCCGCAGCCTTTGTGTTTGGACCTTCTCATCCTATGCTTGATCTTTTTCGTCGACTTTTTAGCTGTTTTCTTGGCCGCTTCCATCTTCATTGTCTTCTTTTTGGCAGCCGTCAGCTGTACAGCGCTGTCGCCCTGTATAATTGCATTCTTGCTCAGCATGGAATTTGCCTGAGATTGACTGCTCAATGTTCCGCCATATAAAAGTGAGAAAGCAGCAAGCGCTAAGAGCGTTTTTTTCATACCAAACCTCGTTGTCGAAAGTGGTGCCATCGCAACACTCATATGTTCGTCGTCACACAACCGACGACGCGCGAGGTTTGATGCAGATTGATTAATCGATCTAGCGAATTTTTTCAATTCTTTGTATCGAAATTACCGATACTCGCGTCAGGAATACAAATCGTATAGCTCCTGGCTCCCTCGCTCCAATCGCCGCGGCGTTAATTCGTGTCCGCAAACTCCCGCAAAGTGTCCAGGAATGGGGCGTATGCAGCCTCGTCCCGTTCCTCCGGATAGGCGGCATAGGCGGGATAAACGAATTTCCGCGCCCGGGGCACGCGTTTGAGTGCACTTTTTTTGAGGTAAGGGCGCGCCACGCGGATCGGAAAATAGCCTGACGCCGACTTGTCGAGAAGATAGTTTACGCCAATCGAACCGAGATCGAGCTGCAGGCCGGAATGGATGAGGTCCGGATAGGCCTGGGCATGATCGGACTGGAATTCGGGGCCCCAGTTCACAAAGACATAATCCTCGCCCGGCCGACGCCCCGATGGCGTGCCGCTGGTCACGAGAACCAATTCTTCATCAAAAAGATGCTCAATCACCAATCCCGGCCGATGAACGGGACGATAGACGACAACGAGATCGAGCGTCCCTTCGCTGAGACGATCGATGAGCGCCGCCGAGAATCCCATCGTCGCCGAGATCGCGACGTCCGGCACCCGCTCCCGCATTGCCGCCACCCATTTCAAAAGAAAACCGTCCCAAAGACTGATTTGCGCGCCGACCGCCAGGTGGTCGCGATGCTCGTCCGCCAGTCCGACTTCCAATTTTGCATGTTGCCAAATACGCATGAATGCCAGCGCGTGTTTTTGAAATTGCTCTCCCGCGGGCGTCAGGCGCGCCCCCGCCTTGGAGCGCTCGAATAATTGTTTTCCGAGTTGATCTTCGAGCGACTTTACGCGCGTGCTAATGGTCGACTGCGTCACGTGAACCTTTTTCGCGGCATCAATAAAGCTGCCGGTTTCGATGATGGCGAGGAAGGTCCGTGCCAGGTTGATGTCCATATTGATGCCCGGATTAATGCAAAAGTCCGCGAAAATTGAATATCGATATATCGCATATTAATGTGCGAAATAATTCATTTGTGCAATATCTGAATCAGCTCCATATCAAGTTGTATCGGACGCGATCCGAGGCTCAAGTTTAGGAATGACTCCAATGAAACCGAAAAAGCAAAAACCAGCGGCAAAGCCGGCGCCGGCCAAGGCTCCGGTTAAACCTGTCGAAAAACAGTCCGCGGCCCCGAAAAAATAAAAAATCACGGAAAATCGAGGAAGTATAGCTATGAACCTGAAAGCCTATATTGTCGCCCTACTCGCGGCGCCTTGTCTGATCGGGACTGCAAACGCCGTCACGATCACCAACCGTGATACAGAGAGCTATAAGGTAACGGTATCCGAGGGCGATAACTCGAATGAGGTCAATATTTCTCCCTCGCAGAAGCTTGACGGAATTTGCCTCAATGGCTGCACGCTTCGCCTCAACGACAAGTCCGATGAGTATGTCTTGGAAGGCGATGAGGTCGTTTCCATCGAGGGCAGTGAGCTATACATGGACGAGCCGGCTGCGCAGGGATCTGGACCCGACCCGGATAATACGCGCAGCAAAGAGGGGACGACGAGTCAATAAGCTTCCTCAACTCCCCGATTCCACTAAGTGGTCGCTATTTCACCCGGCCGGATCCTTCCGGCCGGGTATCTTTTGGGCCCGCCGCGGAGTCGAACCGACCGGATTTCGACGCACATTGACCGGCGCACCAAACTTTCTGGTCCATCGCCAATAAGCACGGCAGCATTCGAGACACAATTCAGGTGGAATCGAGCAAATCGACCGCCTCGGAAAGACTTCAGCTACTTGTGCATCTACGACTAAAGTCGTATAGTTCAATCAGGTCAAATAGCCTTTTGG
>CAYWBS010000196.1:0-6050 GCA_964456215.1 uncultured Hyphomicrobiaceae bacterium | reverse complement strand
TCGACGGTTTCAAATATCGATTTCCTGTGATCGAGATTATTGCGCAAGCTGAACGTTGGTTGCCTGCTTGCCGCGCCCGCGCTTGTCATCCTCGATGTCAAAGGTGATCTTGTCACCTTCGTCAATGCTCGGAATGCCAGCGGCCTCGAGAGCAGTCGCGTGGATAAATACATCCTTGGAGCCGTCTTCCGGCGTAACAAAGCCGAAGCCGCGCGAGTGATTGAAGAATTTTACGGTGCCAGTAGTGGCCATGGGGATTCCTTTCCCGTCAGTATGCATTGGATAATGATCAGCACGCGGGGCGAATACGGCGCCACGTTCTGCAAAGGTCTCTAAGATGTCGGGAAAGGTCGGCAGTCCATAAGTGGCAGTCGTCTAACCTGATAACTTGAGAAGGCGCGCCTATCCAATATCTCGGCGCGCCGGTGCGCCAAATATGGGGGCGGAGGGAATGAAACGCAAGAGAAAACAATGTGCCCTGTGCTCTTTCTTCGAAAAAGGACGATCAGGTCGCTGCCGGTGACCTTGGGGAAATATGCAAGCAACGAATTTGGTTCTCGTCAAGAAGTAGTTCATTCTCAATAGTATCGATCCGCACGCGTTATTCACAGGTTTCGTTCTTTGCGCCGACGACATCAAGAACGGCAGAAAGCGCGAAGTGTATCCTTGAAGATATTCTCAGACATTCATCTTCAACGTGCCGGTTGAACTCATCTTATACCTGATAACTTGCTGAAATCAGGCATCAGGCTCTCATCATCGGCCTTTGTCTATACTGTCGTCCTTGTGGTCCCCGGGAAGAGGAGATCAGAGCAATGAGCAGGATCCGGAATTTCTTAATCAGCATGCAAGCAAACGCCGGATCTTGCTGAACGGAGTTGTATCGAGGAGGTTGTCAAATGAAATTCTGGCATATTTCGTTGGCCGCGCTGGTCTTGGCGCCTGGTCTGACGATCCAATCTGATGTCGCGGTCGCCGGACCGGTTCCATTAATATCTGAAAGCGCCAATGCGATCGCACAGCATGACGCATCGCTGGGCGACGGCAAAAACGGGATTGTCATACGCGTCGGTCGGGGACACGGCGGCCGGGGAAGTGGCGGTTTCAGAGGGGGCTCCGGGCACCGCTTTGGGGGCGGTATGAGCCGCGGGTTCCACGGCGGTATGTGTCCCGCGGCCATGGTTACGTCGGACGCAGCGGGCACAATTTTAGTTCTCATGGAAGCTTTTCGCGCCGGTCTTTCGGCAGGGGTCACATCAGCAGACATCGGAGCGTGCACCGCGGCAAACGTTTCAACCACAAGTTCAGCCGCAATCATTTCAGGCATAGAAAGCTACATTGGAAATTCAGGCATAAGCACTTCAAGGACCGGTTTTTCTTCGTATATGACCCGTTCTTCTATTATGATGATTACGACTATTACTACCGGCGCTGCTATCATCCTTACAAGCGTTACACTTATACCGCCCGTTATTGCAGGCGTCCTGCATATGACATCTCCATAGGGTATTATTACGGGCGCTATTAACTAAATCGCGTAAGATGGAGCTGAAATAACGAGATCTGGCGATCTCGTCATTTTTTTTGCCGGAAGGACAAGTCTTCGCTGGAAGGGCTTTCAGACTGCGCGTCCATGTGCCCCGCGCCAACATGGGATGCGCCCTCGGGATCAATCGGTCGCCGGCGGTTCCGCGCAGATTTGTTCGTACCGGTAACGCTCTTTCAGTAATCCGTTATATTCGAAAATGTCCATTGTCGCCTGGTAGGCGGGACGCGTGATTTCCACATGCGGCGTCCAGCAGCCAAGTTGCTGATAAGTGGCGATACAATCGGTGAGAACGGCTTCGTCGATGTTCGGGAAATAGGGTTTTTCCGCCTTGGCGATTTCGGCGGCGGCTGTCTCATTCATATAGGTCCGGGTCTTCTTATAGGCCCGCGTGAACGCTTTCGCCATGTCGGTCTCGAGCCATTCGCGGGTCGCCGCCAGGCTGGAAAACCCGCAAGGTCCGATCTGCTTGCCGACCTGGGCGACGATATGGCCGACGCCGTCAGCCTCCAATTGCTGCGGAAAGGGGCCCTGCTGCTGAACATATTGCCCCTCGCCGGCGCGAAACGCTTTGTCCATATCGGCGGCGCCGCCGACATTAATCGCGTTGATCTTGTCATAATCGATCCCCGCCCTGTGGCAGGCATATTTGAACATGGCGAGCGGCTGGCCGCCGCCGAACAGCACGGCGTCGGTGCCTTCGAGCTTCTTCCATGTGAAGTCGGGGTCTTCCTCGCGTCCGGTCAGGAAAAAACCGTCCATTTCGTTGATCTGGACGAAATGCACCGCGACCGGGGTCTCGCCCCTTCCGAGCGAGGCGAAGCCCTGGCTGAGCGCCGACTGGACAATATGGGCCGAACCGTTTTCCAAAGCGGCGATCGCTGAAACGCCGGGCGGTGAAACGGACCACTCAGGATCGAGCCCCTCCGCTTTCAGAAATCCACCGGACATGGTTGAAATAAGCGGCGAATAGAAGGCGGAAAACAAAGTGAACTGGATATTGATCTGAGCCAAGGCTGGTTTCCCCTTAATTTATCTGTCTGGGATTGAATGTGGTTTAGGCGATGACTTGGGCACACTAATCGCACTCGGCTCGCGAATTCAACCGCTTTGCGAACGTGCAAGGCGCCGTCTCTCTTTCTCGAATGAGATGGTCGCCCGCAATGGCCTTGATTTCATGGTAGTGAGCGGGACTTATGTATAGCGAGGATTCATTCTTCACTCTTTCCCTGGCGGGACAAGCTGGGCTGGCCACGCTTTCCGGCGTTCTCGGATTATTGACATTGATCGTTGGCGGTCGTCTGTTCCGCACACTCCAATTTTCTAGCGGAGTTTTGCGGCTTATTGCCAATCTCGCCGCTGCGTTTGGTCTTCTGTGGTGCTTCGTCTGGCTGTCGCCGCAGATTTATTACTTTTACTATCAGGCCATCTTTACCGGCTTGCCGTGGCAGATCGTGATTAAGACGCCGCCCACTCCGGAAACGATCGGCGAGATCCTGTTTTTCCGCGCCGATTGGAACATGTCTAACCATTCCAAGGCGGTCCTCGGCTGGCTGCTGATGCTCTATGCATTTGCAAAGTCTGTTAAAGTTGGCAGGAACGACTGATCAGGAATCACCGGGAGCGGTCCGAGGCGCGCCGGGTTTTGTTGAAGCGGCGCGCGCGGCGCAATTGCGCCTTTTTCCGTCTTCCCGTTGGCCGGGCATTTCCAGCTGTCTATGGAAAGGTAATCATCAAAATGGCGAAGCGATGGGTAAAAAAACCTGAGGGATCGACATGGGGAGATTGGGGCGAGGATGATCAGCTTGGACGGATGAACCTGGTGACGCCGGAGCGCCGGTTGCGGGCCGCCGAACACATTCAGGAAGGTCTTTGTTTCTGTCTCTCCATGCCGCTTGATCTGCCAGGCGGAAACACGGTCAATCCTAAGCGCTTCGAGCCGAAGTTTGGTCCGGTGTTCCACCCGCCCGGGAGCGCGACCTACTATTACAACCACGTCTGGGACAGAGCCAATCCCGGCTGCATGGATGTCTCGTCGGACGAATGCGTGACACTTTATTCGCAATATTCCACGCAATGGGACAGCTTCGCCCATGTCGGCAGTCTGTTCGACGCCGATGGCGACGGCGTGAGCGAGCCGGTCTACTACAATGGCTTTCGCCCGGATGAGCATATCAAAGGCCCGGACGATCCCGCGGGCATGGGGGCCACCAGGCTTGGCGTTGAGAACATGGCGGTCACTTGCATGCAGGGCCGCGGCGTCCTCGTCGATTTTCACCGCCACTTCGGCGATGAGCGGGTGGCCGTCAATTACGACCTGTTGATGGAGGTTTTCGCGAAGGACGATATCACCGTCGAGGAAGGCGACTTTTTTCTATTTCACACAGGCTGGGATGACATGATCCTGGGGATGGGCGGCAAGCCGGATGCAGAAAAACTGCATTCGTCCTGCGCGGTGCTCGACGGCTTCGATGATCGGATCTTGCAGTGGATCAGCGAGTCTGGCGTCGCGGCAATTATCTCCGACAATATGGCCGTCGAGGATTCGAAAGGTTATGGCGAGACGGCTGGCGGCTGTTCGCGGCTGCCGATCCATCGCCATTGCTTGTTCCGGCTCGGCGTGCATCTCGGCGAAATCTGGTATTTGTCGGAATTGGCCGATGCCCTTTACGAACGGGACCGGCGCCACTTCTTTCTCACCGCCCCGCCACTCCGCCTGCCTGGCGCTGTCGGCTCGCCGGCGACGCCGGTGGCGACCATCTGAAGCAGGACGGCTCCTTGCACATGGGGAGCCACCGGCATGCCTGCGGGTCCTGTGCCACAAAAAAGTCTCAGAATCAGTTGCTTGTCGGAATCGGATGCGAAGTCAGATAATACTCTGAGCGCATATGATTGATAAAGAGGAATAAGAAAAACGTAAATTCCGGATTTGGACTATGTACTGGGATACGGAGGTCTGCATGGGAAAAAAAGCACCTATTGCCTCGGTTTTATACGAAGGCATTACGCTCATCGCGCCAAATTACTCAAAGTATGTTCTGCAGAAGGTCGAGCGCGAACGCTGGAAATCGGATTTCGAGCGGCGGGTTTATGAGCTAAAGCACCGGTTGCGCGTCGAGCTGCACGAGCTGGAGGAGGCCGAGCAGGATTGGTTTCGCATCGGTCGCCAGGATCTCCTCTATCGGTTGTACCGCAAAGCCCGCAGGGACGGCGAGACGGCGACGCGGGCCTATTACCGGGCGGTGGAGCATCTCGCTCTCCGTGACGCGGCCTAGGGCCTGTTGAGATTCGGGATTCACAAATCAGGCGAACGGTGATTCAAGCAAAAGCGAAAACACTGTCGGCAATACGACGCGCCTTTGAGCGGGTTATGACGGGTCGCCGAAGACCCGCTCGAAAATCGTGTCCACATGCTTGGTGTGATAGGAGAGGTCGAACTTATCTCGGATTTCCTGCTCGCTGAGCGCTGCGCGGACCTCGTCATCGCCGAGGAGTTCCTCCAGAAAGTCCTTGCCGTCCTCCCAGACTTTCATGGCGTTGCGCTGAACGAGGCGATAGGCGTCTTCGCGGCTGATGTTTGCCTGGGTCAACGCCAGCATGATGCGCTGGGAATGCACCAGACCGCCCAGACGGTCCAGATTGGCCGCCATTCTCTTCGGATAGACGAGCAGCTTGGAAATGACGCCGGCGAGACGGTCGAGCGCAAAATCAAGGGTAACGGTGGCGTCCGGGGCGATCATGCGTTCGACCGAGGAATGCGAGATATCGCGTTCATGCCACAGCGCGACGTTTTCAAGTGCCGGGGTCACATAGGCGCGGATCATCCGCGCGAGCCCGGTCAGGTTTTCCGACAGCACCGGGTTGCGCTTATGCGGCATTGACGAGGACCCCTTTTGCTTTTCCGAGAAATATTCCTCCGCTTCCAGCACTTCGGTGCGCTGCAGATGCCGGATCTCGGTCGCAAGCCGCTCCATCGAGCTGGCGATCACGCCCAGGGTGGCGAAATACATGGCGTGGCGGTCGCGCGGGATGATCTGTGTGGAAATCGGCTCGGGCTTTAGACCCATTTTTTGGGCGACATGGGCTTCGACGCGCGGATCGACGCTGGCGAACGTGCCGACGGGGCCGGAAAGGGCACAGGTGGCGACCTCCTCCCGCGCCGCTTCCAGGCGGCGTCTGTTGCGCGCGAACTCCGCATAGGCCTGGGCGAGTTTCAGACCGAACGTCGTCGGCTCGGCGTGAATGCCATGGCTGCGGCCGATGCACAACGTATCCTTGTGCTCGATTGCCCGGCGCTTCAGCGCGGCGAGCAGGGCATCGAGATCTTTCAGCAGAATATCGGCGGCGCGGACAAGCTGGACGTTGAGGCATGTGTCGAGAACGTCCGAGGACGTCAGACCCTGATGCACGAAGCGGGCGTCCGGGCCGACAATCTCCGCAAGGTGGGTTAGAAAGGCGATGACATCATGCTTGACCTGGCCCTCTATTTCATCGATGCGGCCAA
>CAYWBS010000195.1:0-6053 GCA_964456215.1 uncultured Hyphomicrobiaceae bacterium | reverse complement strand
CTTCTTAGGGGGCATCAAATGGATGTGGACGGCGTTGGAAAAAATTATCCTGCGAATGGATGTGGTAATTTCCATATCATTGGATTTGACCGTTCCATTGGCCAGTTTTACTGCGACCGGGGATTTGGCGGTGATGAGCTGCCCCTTCATGTCGACATCCGCTGCTTTCAGGACCGCATCCATGCCGGCGCTCGATGTCACCTTGATTCCGTCCCGAAGGTTTAAGAACTCTTTTTTGGAATGATATGTGCCGCTCGTGGCGATGATTTTTGTCCAACCGCGATCGGCGTTGACCACTTTTGCGTCGATGCTGCTCAACTGGATTTCATCAGGATTCTTGACGCTCTGCAAAGCCTGGCTGGCATTCACAACGTAGGCGCCATGCTTGTTGTTAAATCCCTGAAGGCGCGGCTCTACCATCCTGAGATGCTCCGCCGAGACTTCCACCTTTTCAAACTGTGCATCAACTTTTCCGACGGAGAAGGAGAACTTGGCATTTAGCAAGTAGAGACTGGACGCAAAAAGCGCGACGAGCGGGAAGCTGATGCGCAGCATTTTCACGATGGCGCTGTGGCGCCGCGCTGCCGTTATGGCGCGCTGGCGATCAACGTCCGATAGGAAACGGGACAGGCCCGTATCATTCGAGGCGGTGTGATCCGGCAAGACCGTCATTGTTCAGACATTGCTAAAAGCATCCACCAACAGGATAATTGACAAAGGTATACTAGCTCTTTGCATTCTCAAGGAGAATGTGCCGCGAAAATTTGATCGGAATGCGACTCAATTCAGCCGAACGTCATGGGAGGACAATTTGGATATACCGCCCGACTCATGGACAAATCACTCTGAGAACCGCGTTTTGGCAATTCGATCGCTGTCACCTAGCAGCAGACTCCGCCTCGGCGCGTTGGTCAGGGTCGGCAGTCGCGTTGCGGCGGCCTTGCGCTTCTTCAGTGTCGGCACATGGCCGCCCGTATGGCCTGAACGCCGGAGCAGGATAATCCAGCCCCGACCACAGGGACGCGCTGAAAATGAGCGTGCAACTGCACACCGCCGGCGAATGCTGGCTCAAAGTACTTTCAGCAACTCGACCACAAATATCAACGTTGCGCCAGGCGGTATAATGTCGCCTGTGCCAACGGTGCCATAAGCCAGGCTCGACGGGATGACAAGCTCATACTTGGCGCCTTCGCTCATGAGCTGTAGCCCTTCCGTCCATCCTGGGATCACGCGGTTCAGTGGGAACTGTGCAGGCTGCCCGCGGTCGTAAGAGGTATCAAACTGCTTGCCATTGATGAGTTTGCCGCTGTAGTGAACTTCGACGTCATCCGTTGCCTTGGGCGATTTTCCGGTTCCCTTGCGAAGCACGCGGTACTGCAGGCCTGTCCTCGTCGTCGAAACGCCGGGCTTTTTGACATTGGCTTTCAAGTAATCGACTTGTGGGTCGGCATGTGCGGCCGCCGCAAATGTCAGTAGTGCGATGATCGCAGCCGGGATGAGTCGTAAGACACTGTATCCAAAGTCCAAGTTACGCATGCACGACTCCTGTTATGGTCAGATGGCTAACACGGCGACGCGAAACACCGGAGCCGCCGAAACGACGGGGGCTATTTGGCAACGGCCACACGCGCCGTCGCATATGGCAGGGTCTCGACTGCCATTTTATTGAAAAACAGCTCGAAATTGAGGCCGCATGTGGCTTCAATTGAGGCCGGCATGCGAATGCTTGCAAGGGAAAACGGAGCAAATTGTCATGGGTATTACCGAAGCCAAGACCAAGCCGCAACACGCCCTGCCAGCAAGCGGCATTATCCTGCTCGCGGCACTGGCGGTTTTCTGGGGCGCCAATTGGCCGGCAATGAAAATTGTCCTCGCAGAAGTGCCAGTTTGGTGGTTTCGGAGCATCTGTTTGGGCGTTGGCGGAATAGGTTTGCTACTTGTCGCCTATATCGGCGGCAACAGGCTGACAATAGCAACGACTGATTTCTGGCCTCTCCTGGTAAGCTCCGCGCTGAATATCGTCGGCTGGCATCTGTGTTCAGGTTACGGCGTTTCCCTGATGCCTGCCGGACGCGCGGCCATCATCGCATTCACGATGCCGGTCTGGGCGACATTCATCAGCTGTTGGCTCCTTGATGAAGAGTTGACGAAAAGCAAGCTGATGGGTCTCGCCCTTGGCGTTGCGGGCTTGGCGGTCCTGATGGGGCGAGATTTGGTCGTGCTGAAGGTGGCGCCAATCGGCGCCCTGTTCATGCTGCTTGCCGCCCTGTCCTGGGCAGGCGGGACGGTCGCCATCAAGTGGTTTCAGTGGTCGACGCCGGCAATTTCGATTGTCGGGTGGCAGATGTTCATCGGCGCACTGCCAATCACAATCGGCGCATTTATGATTGAGCCGCTCCCGGATGTCTGGGCCTTGAGCGGGCAGGTCTGGTATGCATTTCTCTACGTCTTGCTGCTGCCGATGCTGTTTTGCCACTGGGCATATTTCAAATCCGTGCAGCTTTTTCCGGCAAATGTCGCGGCGATCGGTACGCTTGCCGTCCCGATCGTCGGTGTTTATTCAAGCGCACTCATTCTTTCGGAAAACGTCGGCATCAGGGAGCATCTGGCGCTCCTACTTATTTGTGCTGCGTTGATCAGTGTTTTGATGGTGCCAAAATTTAAGAGAAGAACCGGTCATTAGATCGTGGGATCATCTGGGACACTGTCCAGTGCTGTCGTCGCGATTTGTCCTCGTTGGTCCATGCCAAGCGAATCAGAACCGGGTCCGGCGTCGACGCCTGAGCGCCAATGGGTTAATATACCGCACAGAATAAGTCCGAAAGCGGATAGCGTGATGCACGTTCTGGGGAGGCAGCAAAATGGCAGACAACAGCGCTGACATGATCGCAGGCTCTGACCGGCCGTCTTTGGGAAATTCGCAATTGGATGGTTCGGGACAAGGGCTGATTAGGCGAATTTCCGAGAATTGGTTATTTAAAACACTTTGGCAGTTTTGGCGGGCAATGTGGGTGACCCGGGCTGCAACCATTAGCGTCTTGGTTGGCTTCGCGTTGCTGTGGAATGTTTCGCAGGTTCAAGATCTCTTTGCCGAAATTAAAGGCGACCCGCTAATCGCCGTTCCGTTTTGGGTGGCATTTTATGCCTGCGTCATCCTGGCATGGGCATTTCCCGTTTTTTTGTCCGCCAGGCTGTCAATCGATTATTACCGCGAATTGATCGATCCGGCGGCGTTTGGAGCGTTTTGGCCGAAGGTTTATCCGTCAATTTTGGTCGCGCTCATTTTCGTGGCGACAACGTTCTCGACTGTCTTTGCCTTGTCCAATCTGCATTTGACGGGGATGACGGATCAGACGCAAAGCCAGTTTTCGACTTATTTCAGAGAACTGCAGACGCTCGGCACGGACGTTACCCGGACGATCGTCATCGATAGTTTGAGCACGCGGCATCTTCTCGTGTTGCCGATCGTGACGGTGATCGTTGGGGTGATCACGATATATGTCGTCTCTCGCGTTGATACGAAGTGTGAAATAAATATTTTCACAGGAGTCTTCGTAATCATAATCAGCGTGCTCGCTGTCGCCATGATTGCGCTCGATCCCCTCGATACGGCTGTTATTTTTCCAAGAATTATCATGTTGCCGATTATTCTTGGCACTTGGGTGCCGCTCTTGTCCTATATTGCGCATTGGTCTCACCGGCTGCACGCGCCGCTTATTCTTTGCTTGGCTGCTTTGGCAGGGCTATATGGCCTGCTCGCCGGAGACAATCATGACATTCGAGGCATTGCCGTCTCGCAAAGACCGCTACGCGCGGATTTGGATACGGAGCTTTGCCGGTGGGCAAAGGCGAATTCCTGTTCAATCCGGCGTATTCGCTGCAACATTGAGCAATCCACCCAATGTCCCTCGCCAATCATCGTCGTCGCTGAAGGAGGCGCAAGCCGCGCCGCTTTTTACACTGGCACGGTCCTCGGGCATTTCCTCGACCTGACGCGAAACGGACCCAACGCTTCACTTTACCGCGACTTCAACAAGCAGGTGTTTGCGATATCAGCCGTGTCAGGCGGCGCTCTCGGCGCAGGCATTTATTCGGCTGCCGTAGAACAAAGCGAAGCGATCGCCAAGTCCCAGAATCCGAAACAGGCTGGAAGTGATTCAGCGGCGGAAATATTCACAAAACCACCTTGTCGAGCCGACGCCAATAAGGATCTTTGGTTTGGCGCAATCACCCTTCCCGAAAGAGCGCCGAAAAAATTCACGGAGAGTTGGAGAAGCTGTATCCAACTCACCTTGTCCGCCGATTTCCTGACGCCGACAATGGCTAGTCTTGGGTTTCATGATCTTATTGGCTTTCCTTGGCGCGGCGATCGCGCGGTCACGCTTGAAAGAGCTTGGACAAAATCCCTGAAAGAGGTGACGGGCAGCGGAATGCTCGAAGAAGCCTTCTTCTCTAAAAACAGAAGCGAGACGCAAGAAAATTGGCATCCCCTGGTTATCTACAACGGCAGTTCCGTTGAGACGGGGCGCCGAATTATTGTGACGCGTCTGCACCCCAATCTTTGCAAGACAGCCGAGCAATCCGATAAGATTGCGTCGGCGGATTGTACGCGCATCTTCAAAGATAGTTACGATTTCGAGGAAGTGCTTACCGACGCGCGCCCGGCGGAGGGATTTTGGACAAAACACAGTACCACTTGGCCGTGCACATGTCCGGAAGGCCAAAGAAAATGTCTCTGCGATATTTCGAATGGCACCGCCATTGCTGTGAGCGCGAGATTTCCCATCATTTCGCCGCACGGAAATATACGCAACAGCACAGGCCAGATCGTCGACCGCGTTGTTGATGGAGGCTATTTCGAAGGGTTTGGAGCTCTCACGGCGCTCGAACTTGCCGAAGCCGTTGCAAGGCGCGGTCTGCGCCCGTTCGTTCTCCTGATTTCCAATAGTCCCGATTTGCCGGATCTGCCATGCGTGACGGACAGGGATCCGGAAACCGCGTGCCACGTGCCAAGCATTCGCGCCAGGCAAAAAAATCTTTTTGTCGGTCCCTGTCCGCCGGACGCGGACGACTTGCAATGGCTGAGTAGTATCAGGGCCCCTTTTGGCGGACTATTCAGCTCAAGAATTGCGCGCGCAACCCATGCGAGCGTTCAGCTTTGCAATTGGGCCAGGCAGCACAATGAGAGACGCTTCGAATTTGCCCGCCGGTTCGGTTGGACAAACATCTGGCCCCGAGATAATTTTGCGCTCGTCCGCGTCTGGCCGCAAGAAAACTCTTATGGTGACACAAAGACTCTTTCCATGAGCTGGTGGCTGTCGAAACCGGTCCAAGCATATCTGAATGCGCAAATTGAGACTGCGCAAAACAAGCCGGCTATCGATAAAGTTCTCTGTGTCTTGTCAAAAGACCTGGCATCGTCACCGAATTGCTCGCAAATCGATGTGCCAACCGTCCAGTAGTTGTCTTGCACTATTGGGAGATTAGGGCAGGGTGGACTTCGGGCCGTATCGCTTGAATTTGCCGGCAAACATCAGCCGGCAAATTCCTTGAATTTTTCTGCATAGTCGGGATGCCATCTGGAAAGTGGCTGCCGGTTCTCCGTGATGTCTCCCGCCCCCCAGAGGATGCGCTTGCGATCCATCTCCGCAGTGACTTCATCATCCGGGCATATGATATAGAATTCATTCCGTTCCAAAGCTTCCAGCAGGTAGTCGATGACCTGGTCCGGCAGCCAGGCACCTTGTTTGTGCTCGCTTTTGCCGGTCGTGGTCCAGCCGGGAACCAAGAGATGGGCCGTAACGCGGCATCCTTCGCTATTGCGCAGTTCATGCTGCAGCGCTTCGGTGTAAGTCTTCACAGCCGCCTTAACGATGTTGTAAATCGGGTGGCCGGGCGGATTGGTGATCCCCTGTTTCGATCCGGTGTTGATGACAATGCTTTCGCTCGACTGCTTCATCATTTGCGGAACAAATGCGCGCACACCGTAGACGTCACGCCATAAGGCATCATCTATTGTTTCTTGTAATTATTTGTTATTTTGTCTTATTCTT
>CAYWBS010000194.1:0-6138 GCA_964456215.1 uncultured Hyphomicrobiaceae bacterium | reverse complement strand
CCGGGACGCCGAACGGCACATCTTCTACAGGTGCGGTGATCAGGTGTTATTGATCTTCAATCCGGACGCCACCAGCGAACCGCCGAAGCCGGGTTCGCTGCCCGTGCCGGCCCATGGCGCCCGCGGTCCGGGTCATGTCTGCTTCAAGGCCGCTCCTGAGGAAATCGACTCCTGGTGCAAGAAGCTCGAAACCGCCGGTGTGGCCATTGAGTCCGATTTCCGATGGCCCGGCGGCGGCAGATCCATTTATTTTCGCGACCCCGCCGGAAATTGCCTGGAATTCGCCGAGCCGCGCATCTGGGGGCTAGATTAACGGGGGGCTCGTGCCCCGATGTCTTCGATCGGCAACGTTGGCAGGCTCTCAAAGGGCGTTACTCGCCAAAGCCGTCGATCAAATATTGCTGCCATAGTTTTTCGCCAATGAGGCAGTCGTATTTTTCCTCAGGCGAAGTCAATTGGACAGCGACGACCCTGGCCGGCGCAATCAAGGGTGCCGCCGCAATTTCCAGCAACAATTTTTGCCGGATCGCCGTTGCGAATTCGGATGTCGAACGGACTTCCAGCGCGAACGCCCCGGTTCCGCCGATGACACAGTCGCGGTAATATTTATCCAGCGCCGGGATATCGAAATAGCTGTACTCCGACCCACGGTCGTTCAGCGTCAGCGCCAGACCGTTTATGATGATCCCGCGCTTTACGACATCGTCCCGGGCGGCTTCGACCGGCAGCCCGCTATTGTTCGGGCCATCGCCCGAGATGTCGATCACCCGGCGGAGGCCCTGAAAGCCGTTCGTTGCAAAGAGCAGCGACGAACGTATCATGGCCGCCGAGATCGATGTCAGCGTAAAGCGCGAAATGGGCTGCTTTGCCAGAAGATCGGCGAAGTCATTGGCGTCATCCGCCGTCTGCAGGAGGCGCCAGGGTACGACCACGGACTGAATGCGCGAGCCGGCCCATTCGACATAGGTCACGGCGATGCGCCCATGCAGGCCGGACCGGATGGCCTCGATAACCTTCGGATCGCGAAACGCGTTGACATAGCCGTCGCGCTGCAACCGCTGCTCCTCGATATCCATGGATAGCGAAACGTCGACCGCGAGCACCAGCTCGAGATCAACGGCGGTTTCGGCCCGGACGGCGCACTGGAAAACAAGGAGCAGTAGCGCCGAAATGCCGGCAAGACGCATTACCCGCTGCAAGCTCATGACGGAACCTCGCACGGGCGCTTGCAAAACGCCAGATAGATGCGGAGGGCGAGACCGGCCGTGCCGCGGACAATTGATGCCAAATCCAAAAATTCAGCGCCTGACAGGACGCCGCTTATTCCGAAAATCATCACTGTGCATTGTTTTGGCCATAATTCGCGAGCATGTGGTCGGGCATTGAATACTGTACAAACGGATCCTGATTTGGAGTATAAATCCGTACTTTGGAGCAATTATACTCGCCAATTTGAATAGCTGACCACTCAGCATTCAAGAAAAAAGTGGCGCATTTTAGGGAGGTTTTTAACGATGTCCAATAAAGGCTTTAGGATTTCACGGCGGGATGCGCTGAAGGCGACGGCCGGAGCGGCGGTCACGGCGGCGCTGGCGCCAGGCTTTTCGACGCCGGTTGACGCCGCCGCGCCGATGCTCGGCCTCAAACGGCCGACCGTCTACCGCTTCAAGGTCGGCGAATTCGAAGTCACGAATATTTTGGACGGAGTCGTCGTCCGCGAAGGTCCGCATCCGATATTCGGGCAGAACCAGCCCGCCGAAACCGTCGCGGCATATGCGAAAGCAAACCATCTGCCCGGCGACAAGATCGAAAATCCCTATACCCCGACCCTCGTCAATACGGGCAAGGAACTGGTGCTGTTCGATTCCGGCAATGGCGCCAGACGGCGCGGTAAAGGCGCCGGCAATCTGCTGGCGGGGCTGAAGGAGGCAGGATACAGCGCCGACCAGGTGGACGTTGTGGTCATTACCCATGGCCATCCGGACCATGTCGGCGGATTGCTCGAAGATGGCAAGCCCGCGTTTGCGAACGCCCGCTACGTCTTCGGCGAGGTCGACTTCGATTATTGGAATAAGGGCGAAAATATTCCCGAACGGCGAAAGACGACCCGCGATATCTACATGAAACAGGCGGCGCCGCTGGCCCCGAAAGCCAGCTTCATCAAACCGGGAGCCGATGTGGTGACCGGCATAACGTCGATCGGAACCTTCGGCCATTCGCCCGGCCATCTGTCGTTTCATGTCGAAAGCGCCGGCAAGCGGCTGGTCATCTGGGCGGACGTCTGCAACCATTACGTCATGTCGCTGCAGAAGCCGGAATGGCATGTGAGCTTCGACCACGACAAGGATATGGCGATTGCCGCACGCAGGAAGATTTTCGATCTCGTAACGGCGGACCAGATACCGGCGGTCGGCTACCACATGCCGTTCCCGGCCATCGGCTATGTCGAAAAATCCGGCGACAGCTACCGATGGGAGGCCGGCGAGCTACCAGATGAACCTTTGATCGCTTAACCTCGGACGGCTGAACTGAACGGATAAAGGCCCGATGACCGCCATCGGGCCTGTTTTTTGTTCCGCTTTTATGAAGCGGTGCGACAATCGTTGGAGATCGGCAGTCCTTGCCATCTGCTTGGCCATCGAAACAGGGCACTTTCTTCTTGTCGGTCCGGACAGATGGGCCTCCTTGAGCAACAATATTGCCTTCCACCAGAGAATGTTTTTCATTGCATTCGCCAGCCCTAAAAAGTGATCGCAATTAACGCTTTGCGGGATTGATCTCGTCCAAAATAAAAGGCACAGTTTTAGACACATAAAAATCGACTAGGCGAAGGGGCGCATTTGTTCCAAGGGAAGGAACTACAATGTGTGATTATTCGTTGGAATTGTATCGTAGCCAACCAGCGCAGCAGGGCGAGACATATAAGACCCACCGCTTTTCAAGCGGTAGCGTGGGATTCGTATCGCCCGGCGATACGTCGACCGCGATTTGCATGGCTTACGACATGCGGCTCAGCTTGGAGGGCATCCCCCAATCCGTGCAGCAAGCTTGCGGTGTAAGCGCTAATGAGGTGGTGACCTTCTCGCGCCTTGAGTCCGGGCCCTATCACGACGGAGTTCTCTTCGCCAATGGCGTGGAGGCGACATTGCAGCAGTTTGGCGAGGGTGCGAGCGCAACCGTGCTTGATGCTCTCTTGAGCCAGCGAAAAGAACGAACAGTACGGGAACCCGTCGATGCAATGTAAATGAACCGCGAAATCGCAAGATTTCGAGGCACGTTGCAAGGTTCCGCTCGACGCCAAAAATAGTGCGGCGGCCAAACCGCATAAAGTTCCGCTGCTCGCAAGCGCTACCGTTTCCGCTCGACCGTAGAGCTTGCGGTATGTCGATGCCACGTGCTCGATGATCGCGCTTGTGGCTTTCTTTTCGTGGCGGTGCTGAATGTTCCGGCATCGCTTCAAGCGGATTCCGGGAAAGCCGAAGGACGTCCGGCCATGCGCCGGCGCACGGTCGTCCACCACACAATCATGGTTCGCACCTCGCGAACGGAGTTCCTTCCGCGCTCTCAATAAAAACCAATTCTTATCCTAGTCAGAAGAACGCCCCGTGGTGACATTTTTCAAATAGGCTCATTCATATGTGCAGAACAGGGTTCAGTAGGCTGATCGCGGCCGCGATGGCTTTCGCGTTCGCCTGGCCGGTCGGACAAGCGATCGCCAAACCCCAGGCCGCCGCCAAGACCGGCGCCGCCGGGCAGGCGTGCTCGCTCCGCGGCTCATGGATCGACGTCCGCGCGGGCCAGCCCATTGGAAGCAGCAAGCTGTTCGGCGATTTCGCCGGCAAGCCGGTTGTCCTGCTAGGTGAATCCCATGACAACTCCGAACATCATCGCTGGCAGCTTCACACCCTCGCGGCACTTCACGGCAGGGCCGAAAAGCTGGTGATCGGCTTTGAAATGTTTCCGCGCCGCGTGCAGGGCGTGCTTGACCGCTGGGTCAACGGCGAACTCACGGCAAAGGCGTTCCTGAAGGCGTCGGATTGGCGAAAGGTCTGGGGCTTCGATGCCGAACTCTACCTGCCGCTTTTCAATTTCGCGCGCATGAACGCCATTCCCATGGTCGCCCTGAATGTCGAGCGGTCGCTGGTCTCGAGCGTCGGCAAGGAGGGATGGGACGCAGTCGCCAAGGAGAAGCGGGAAGGGCTGACGGACCCGGCGCCGGCCCAGCCATCCTATCAACGCCATCTCGCAAGAGTTTACCTGCAAAAAAAGGCGCTCGGCAAGGAAGCGAAGTCCGGCGCACCGCCCTCGCCCGACGATGACGCTGCTATTGACGATGCCAAGCTGGAGAGCACCATCGGCAAACCGGAGTTCCAGCGCTTCGTTCAGGCGCAGCTCACTTGGGACCGGGCGATGGCGGAGGCCCTTGCCGCGGCAAAACGCAAGTCACCGGACTCCCTGATTGTCGGCGTTATAGGAAGCGGCCATATCGAATACTTTCACGGCGTCCCACATCAATTGCGGGATCTGGGCATCGCCGGCAGCGCCGTCCTCATTCCCGTCGAGGCCGGCGAAGCCTGCGGCAAAATCGGCACGGGCTTCGCCGACGCGATCTTCACGCTTAATTCTCCTATCGGCGGCTCGACGCTCCGCGAGCGCCTCAAACTCGGCGTCCTGATCCGCGACGTCGAGGGCGGAGCGCGGGTCGAACAAGTTTTTCCGGGCAGCGTGGCGGAGGCCACGAATATAAAAAAAGGGGATAAGATCGTCCGTGCCGCCGGGTTCTATATCGGCAATATCGCCGACCTGATCGAAGTGGTCTCCCGTCAGGCGCCGGGAACGTGGTTGCCCCTGAAAGTCGAGCGCGACGGCAAGCCCATTGAGCTGATCGCCAAGTTTCCGGCCAAGCCGGAGCGCAAGTCCTAATGCGCCAGCGGATATTTTTCAACGCCTGCGCGGCGCTCGGATTTTTGTGCGCCGGACCGTCTGCGGCCGCCGCCGACACGGCGGCTCCGCCGCATCACGAGATCGCCCTCCGCGCCGATCCGGCGAGCGGGGCCATCAAGGTCACCGACCGCATCACGATTTCCGGCCAGCGCACCGTTTCGCTCAGCATCGCGCCGTGGATGCGCATCCGCAGCATTCGCATCGACGGCAAGCCCCAGCCCGCAGAAAGCGCGAGCTTTGAGACCGGCGCCCTCACTCTGACGCCTTCCCGGCGCCATCACATCGATGTCGTTGCCGAGGGGAAAATCCCGGCCGCAAGGAATGGCCATCACGGCCCACGGTCCGGCGACGAGCCATACGCGAGCGGCGGCTGGCTCTACCTGCCCGGCTGGACGAATTGGGTTCCGGGCGCCGCCGCCGGGCAGGCAAGCTACCGGGTGACCGTGGAAACGCCACCGGCGTTCAGGACGGCGGCCACCGGCCGGCTGGTGTCCGAGGATCTGGGCGAACAGCGGAACGAATCCGTGTTTTCCTTACAGTCGTCCCCGGAGCCGCCGTCGATCTTTGCCGGCCCCTATAAGGTTTCCGAAAAGTTTGCCGGCGCGACGCGCATGCGCACCTATTTCCATGCCCCGGCCGCCGGGCTCGCAAACGACTACCTGACCGCTTCGGAGCGTTTCATAGGTCGTTACGCAAAGGAGATCGGCGCCTACCCTTACGCGGATTTTGATGTCGTTTCAGCGCCGCTGCCGGTCGGTCTCGGTTTCCCGAACCTCACCTATATCGATGCCCGCATCCTTCCGCTTCCCTTTATGCGCGGCCGCTCCCTCGCCCATGAAATCCTGCACAATTGGTGGGGCAACGGCGTCTACGTCGATTACGCGCACGGCAACTGGTCGGAGGGATTGACGACCTATATGGCCGACCATGATTTGGCCGGCGAACGCGACCCGAGGAAGGCGGCGGAGATGCGCCTTGGCTGGCTCCGCGATTATGCGGCACTGCCGAAAGAAAGGGACATGCCGGTCACCGCCTTCAGGGCCAAACGCCATGACGCCAGCCAGGTGATCGGCTATGGCAAGGTCGCCTTCATCTTCCATATGCTGAAGCACGAAATCGGCGCGGCGCGTTTTGACGACGCGATCCGCCGGTTTTGGCGGGAGCACAAGCACCGTACTGCCGGCTGGGAACACA
>CAYWBS010000193.1:0-6146 GCA_964456215.1 uncultured Hyphomicrobiaceae bacterium | reverse complement strand
CTCTTTTTGGTATGGTTTGGTCGTGCCGAGCCGGGCGGAGATCTCTATTCCGGGCATGTCTCCTTCCGCCGTTCGAGCGATAAGTGCGCGACATTGGTGCTTAGGCAACATGAAGCCTCAAACTTTCCGGGGGGCTTGTTCGGGGCTTACAGCGCGCTCCGGCGGTAACTGTCCAGCTCGGCACATTTATTATTCCGCTGAATTTATTTTTCCGCTCAATAAATGTAATTTTTGACAAGGACGCTATTTTTGGGGCGCGTCGGTGCTTGACGGATGGCAACCTGTTCTCGCGCAATGTGCCGCAGTGGGCGTGGCTATTCCGGCTGCGCATCTTTGCGACACATCCTCGAAGATCGAATAACGATATCCAGACGCATATGCCCTCATACGATTTTACCGAACCACGGCTCTATTTGTCCGCCGACCTTGAAGAAGGAGCGGCGGTCGACTGTGACGCGAAGCAGGAGAATTATTTGCTGAACGTTCTTCGTCTCGGAACGGGGGATCAGATTCTTGTCTTTAACGGTCGAGCAGGGGAGTGGCGGGCCGAAATCATACGCTCCGGCCGGAATAAATGCAACTTGAGCATAATGCGACAGGTTCGCCCTCAGGAAGCGGGGCCGGATATTTGGTACTTGTTTGCGCCACTCAAACGCGCGCGTCTGGACTATATGGTGCAAAAAGCGACGGAAATGGGGGTCGCCGTCTTGCAGCCGGTGCTTACGCGGCGGACTGTGGCAGGCCGCGTGAACCTTGTCCGTATGCGCTCAAATGCCATAGAGGCGGCGGAACAGTGCGGCATATTGAGAGTTCCCGAAATCAATACTCCGGCGAATCTCAATCAGGTTCTCGCCGGCTGGGATCCGGCGCGTCTGCTGGTTTTTTGCGATGAAGGAGCCGAAATGGCTGCGCCGGCTGACGTGCTCGCAGCCTTGAAGCCCGGCTCCCTCGGTGTGCTTGTTGGGCCGGAGGGTGGATTCGATCCCGATGAGCAGGACAAATTACGGGCCCGGCCATTCGTTGTGCCGATTTCGCTTGGTCCGCGAATTCTGCGCGCCGATACGGCGGCCGTTGCGGTGCTTGCGCTGGTCAATGCCGTACTTGGAGATTGGCGATCGCGCTGAGCGCGGCCCGGCAGGGCGATTGCGTGTCCATGCGATAACTCTTGTAACAATTCGTCGGCCGAGCCATAAAACGCGTCGGACGGTGCATCGAAGCAGTTGCCGTGTCTGCCCGCTCGTCCCATCTCTCTTGGTGCCAACGGCTTTAAATTTCCGAGGTGGTGTGAATGACGACGGAAAGCGGGGGCGAAACTCTCCCGATCGAGTCTCATGATGCGCTCGTTTCTTATCTGGAGTCGGGATGCAAGCCGCGCGAGTCCTGGCGGATCGGTACCGAACACGAAAAGTTCGGTTTTCATACCGACGATTTTTCGCCGCTCCCTTACGAAGGTGCGAAAGGCGTTGAAGCATTGCTTAACGGCCTTGTCGCGCGCTTTGATTGGGTGCCAATTTTCCAGGGAGAGAATGTCGTTGGGTTGAAGCAGCGCGACGGTCCACATGGCGGCGCTGTCTCACTCGAGCCGGGTGGTCAATTTGAGCTCTCCGGCGCACCGCTCAAAACACTTCACGAAACCTGCGATGAGGTTCATACGCATTTGCACCAGGTCCGTGAGGTGGGCGACCCGCTCGGGATAAGTTTTCTGGGCCTAGGATTTTCGCCGAAATGGCGGCTTGATGAAACGCCGCGCATGCCGAAGGGACGCTACGAGATCATGTCCGCCTATATGCCCAAGGTGGGCCGGTTGGGCCTGGACATGATGTACCGCTCCTGCACAGTACAGGTAAATCTTGATTTTTCAGACGAGGCGGACATGGTCAAGAAACTCCGTGTCAGCCTGGCCCTTCAGCCGGTTGCAACGGCGCTTTTCGCCAACTCCCCGTTCAAGGAGGGCAAGCCAAATGGTTTTATGTCTTACCGAAGCGAAGTGTGGCGCGATACTGATCCGGACAGGACGGGCATGCTGCCGTTCGTTTTCGAAGACGGGATGGGATTTGAACGATATGTAGACTATGCGCTCGATGCGCCGATGTATTTCGTCTATCGAGACGGAAAATATATCGACGCGACGGAGATCACATTTCGCCAATTCCTGCGGGGCGATCATCCGGATTATCGCGATCTGAGGCCCACTCTTTCCGATTGGTCAAATCATTTGACGACTTTGTTTCCGGAAGTGCGATTGAAGACTTTCCTTGAAATGCGCGGCGCCGATGGCGGTCCCTGGCGCCGGCTTTGCGCCCTGCCGGCGCTTTGGGTCGGGCTGCTCTATCAAAGCAGCGCCCTCGATGCGGCCTGGAATCTGGTCAAGGATTGGAGCGAGGAAGAACGCCAAACGCTTCGGGATCAGGTCCCGAAAACGGCCCTTGCAACGCCCTTCCGCGGCGGCACGCTTCTGGAAGTCGCCCGCACTATGGTTTCGATCGCCAGGGATGGCTTGGCGGCGCGCGGTTTAAGGGACTCCATTGGCAACGACGAGACGAAATTTCTGGAGACACTCGAATCGATTGTCGCCGAGGGCCGCTGCCCGGCGAGGCAACTTCTCGAAAGTTTCCATGGCGACTGGGGCGGCAATATCGATCGAGTGTTCATGGATTGCGCGTACTGATCCCGGTCTCCATTTTTCTTGACCGGCAAATTCCCCGGAATGATGCGTTCTTACGCCTGCTGCTTAATCCACATCGTGTGATCGGTTCGGCGTCAATGTAACTGTGGGTCCGGACTTGGTGGCGAAGAACGGGGATTTTGCCGCGAGCGCTATGGCAATCTTCTCGCTTGGGTCATTGAAATGGGCGCGACAACGGTGACTGGGAGAAAATTCCGGGCGACGTGCTCCGACAGTTTATCAGGACCGGATTTTTTCATTATCGTTTCGATTTGGCCGTAAAATTTATCGATCAATCCGAGAGCCTTACGATAGCTGTCTTCGATTGCCCCTGAAGCGGCTGCCGATTCTTTATTTGTCCCTGGGCGTTCCTGAGATGCGACCTTTGCCGCCTTCGCCGATCCGCGCTTCATTGCAACGGAAAAGCATGCCTTATCCAACTTTTTGTGGCGGGCGACGACGTCCTCGGTTGTTGTACCGCGAAGGTCAACTTCGTTGATCACCAATCTCGCATAGTCCGCCATCATCGCCGGGCTGACGTTTATTCTTTGGCCGGACTTCGCCTCGCCCAGGAGGTAGTGCGCCAATGTCGTCATGATTATGCCGTCATTTGCGCCTCGGGCGAGACATGCGTGAAAATCGACCGCGGGAGGTACTCGGGTATGCGACCCGTCGGGAGGAGAGCTTGTTTGCTTGGTGGCGATCGGCTGGGTATTTTGTAACGCCTTGGGAGGAGAACCGGTCCGAGCGGCCAAAGCGACAGGCTGGCCGGCCTGTGCGGGGGCGCCTGGTTTGCCGGTGCTTGACCCGGCGGGAGTCAAGCCGTCCCGCGCCGCCGACACGGTGTTTTCCGTCGCCGCCTTAGGTTCCGCCGGCGCAACGGTCTCTGTCGCAAATTCCGGTTCGAGCAGGTTTTTCTGGGCGCAAGCCGAGACAATCAAAAGCAAGCCTATGGGAATTAACCGCCGCAAATCGCGCCTTCCCAACAAAATGCGTTAGCCGGAAAGGAAATATTGGCGAACGACACATCTGATGTCAATCCGAACGAATGTTGGACGGATACCGCCCGGTTATTTTACGGGCGAGTGTTGCCGGCGCGCCCGGCAATACCGTTTTGACGATGATATTCCCGGGGCCACGAGCGAGGAGGTATCGCCTTCCATTTTGCGCAGCGCCCGGAAATCATCGCCCTGAGGGTACCATAGCCGGTGCGGTAGGCGCCGGTTAAAAAGGGCTATTTCAGACTGGCCAGAGCCGTTTCGAAACCATCGAGAGAAATTGGTATTCCGATACCGGCTTCCGGCGTCTGGAAGATTATGAACACGGCAGTCGTACCGGCTTTCAGTTTGCCGATAAGACCGTCGTTCAAAACAACTTCGGCTATACAGCCGATTTTTGCGCATTTGATAAACGGCGCGTGACCGACATCGGCGCTATCGATCTTGAGCCCAAGTCCGGTCGGGAGAAGAACGCCAAGTGGCGCGACCACCCGAAGAAGCCGTTTTTTTCCGTCAACAGATTTGAGAAAAATGACCGTTAATCCAACATTTGGACGATCTTCGGCGGTTACGCTTTGCACGAGGGCACAAGATTCCGCCTTGGCGCCCGGTGGGCGGCCGCAATTTACCTGCCAAGCGCCATGCGATGCTTTGACCGTGTTGGTCTGGGCATGTACGGCGTATTCTGTTTCGACGGGAACAATCGATGCGACCAGCCCCAGCAGACCGGCAATAGACGCCCGGCAGACTTTCTGAAGTCGGTGGCCTCGGGCGACCGGAATCGCCGGCGCAAAACTGCCCTCTTTCATGGAAACAGTTCGGCCGGGTTTCCCCGACTGCTCCTGGTTTGTCGCAGTGTAAGTCATCCGCAGCTCAAGAAGTCACTATTGAGAAAGGGCTTTTGGTTGTCAATTTTTTGCAGGACCAGACAAAATTAGCCGAAGGCCGTCCTCATTCATCATTAGGGCCAAATTAGGACCGGGCTGGTCAGAGCATGTTCCGACCAAATGGGTTTATTTGGTCGGAACATGCTCTCGTTTCGCTGTTGCAATCGTATTCGGTGGTATTGCGCGAAGATATGCCGCAGTGTTTGGGTCTGATACAACCGTTGAAACGGTACTAAACTTATGCTCTCTGACGCATGGAATGAAATTTGGGCGTGTGCGGCGGAGTTGGTTTTGGCGATGCTCGAACGATGTGAGCCGGAACGCCTTGTCTCAGAGTATTGTCGGTTGCCGGGCGCAGCTGCATTCGTGCGGGACGACCCGTCCAGATCCAATAGAGTTTTCCTTCGTGGTTCGCCGGGGAGCGGCGGCGTAACCGGGGCAGCCTCGCCGGCGCCCAAATGAGTTCGGCGACAGAGGGAGCGATCAAATGATCAAGAATTGGAAAGGACCTGCAGCCGGTGCGGTGGCGCTGGGCACAGCCGTCAGTCCCGGCGCGGCGCTGGCGGCGCAGGGTCAGCCTGAGCGCTGGCAACTGGGCTTACAGGATGGCGTCACGCCGATCGCACACCAGATCAACGATTTCCATAATCTGCTACTCGTCATTATCTTCGCGATCGCGATCTTTGTAATGGCGCTACTCATAATCGTGATGGTCCGCTTCAATGCAAAGGCAAACCCCAATCCGTCCCGGACCTCTCACAATACGGTGATCGAGGTTGCCTGGACGGTTGTTCCGATAATGATCTTGCTCGTCATCGCGTTTCCGTCCTGGCGGCTGCTCAGGGCGCAATACACCTATCCCGAGGCCGACCTGGTGATCAAGGCGACCGGTTTTCAATGGCACTGGGAATACGAATATCCCGACAACAAGATCAATTTCGGATCGTACATGCTCGAGGACAAGGATATCGAGCAGGCGCGCCGTGAGGGGCGAAATCTGCCGCGCTTGTTGGCTGTCGACAACGAGGTCGTCGTTCCCGTCAACAAAGTTGTCCATGTGCTCGTGACGTCGCAGGATGTCATCCAGAACTGGACCATTCCGGCGTTTGGCTCAAAAATCGATGCGGTGCCCGGCCGGATTACCCGAACCTGGTTCAAGGCGGAAGGGAACGGCACCTACTACGGGGAATGCTCCGAGCTTTGTGGCATTCGACACGCTTTCATGCCGATCGCTGTGAAGGTGGTCGCCGAACCGGTTTATGAGGAATGGCTTTCGGCGATGAAAGTCAGTCCAACAAAAGCCAATGAGGTGTTGAGGCGCGCTGACTTTGATCGTCAGAACTCGAAACGTCGCCTTGCCCGGAGCAATTGAATGAGGTTGTGCGTAGGCACGAAGATCACATTGCGTTTGGGCAGGGGGCGTGGAGCAACAGGTCGTCAATGGACATTGCGGCTCTGACATGCCGCCGTTGTCAAGAGTTGCCGGAGATCCAACAAAAGCCGCTGCGGCGTGCGGCGATGGTATGTGGCTGCTAGCCATGGCGATTGAGCCGCGAATTATTTGCTGTTACAGACTGCTATGTCGAACATGAATTG
>CAYWBS010000192.1:0-6161 GCA_964456215.1 uncultured Hyphomicrobiaceae bacterium | reverse complement strand
AAGGTTGCCCGTCAGGGTGTTCCCCTGATGACCATGTCCAACCAGTCCGTGCTTGACCGCGAGACAGGCAAGAAAGTCCCCGCCGACGGCGCTACCCTCGGTGAACTCGCGCTCAGGGGCAACACGATCATGCGCGGCTATCTGAAAAATCCCACAGCGACGGAAGAAGCGTTGCGTGACGGCTGGCTGCATACCGGGGATCTGGCGGTGCTCCATGGCGACGGCTATGTGGAGATCAAGGACCGCGCCAAGGACATCATCATTTCCGGCGGCGAGAACATCGCCTCGCTCGAGGTGGAGGAAGTGCTCTACCGCCACCCCTTGATCATGGAGGCGGCGGTCGTCGGCGCGCCGGACCCGAAATGGGGCGAGACGGTCTGCGCGTTCATCACCCTCAAACCCGGCGCCGAGAGCGGCGGCGCGGAGGCCGATATCATGGCCTTTTGCCGGGAGAACCTGGCATCGTTCAAGATTCCCCGAAAGATCGTCTTCGGCCCGCTGCCCAAGACATCGACGGGAAAAATTCAGAAATTCGTTCTTCGCGAGAAAGCCCGTTCGCTCGCCGAGCCGCACCTCTCGCAATCGGCCGGCCAATGAGGGACGAGGATTTGCCCGCGAACGCGCCCCTTGTTCTGCCGGGGCTCGAAGGCCGCGCCGCGCTTATAACCGGCGCATCGAGCGGTCTCGGCCGCCATTTCGCCACCCTTCTCGCCGGCGCCGGCGCCAAAGTGGCGCTGGCGGCGCGGCGGACAAGCCAGCTTGAGCAAATCTGTGCCCGCTTGCGGGAGGAGGGCGCCGAAGCGGTGCCGGTTCATCTGGATGTAACGGATACGCAATCCGTGAGCCGCGCGGTTGAGGAAACCGCGGAGACGTTCGGCGCTCTCGATATACTGGTCAACAATGCTGGCGTGACGGTCTCCAAATCCGTTCTTGAGCATACGGAAGAGGACTGGGACCGCGTCCTCGACACCAATCTCAAGGGCGCGTTTCTCGCCGCCCGCGAAGCGGCGAAAATCATGCGCGACAGGGGGCGGAGCGGCGTCATCGTCAATATTGCCTCCATACTGGCCTTCGGCGTCATCGGCCACCTCGCGGCCTACGCGGCGTCGAAGGCGGGCCTCGTGCAATTGACAAAGATCATGGCGCTGGAGCTGGCGCGCTATCAAATACGCGTCAACGCGCTGTGCCCCGGCTATATCGAGACCGATCTCAACCGGGAATTTTTCGCCACCGAGGCCGGCCGGGCCATGATCAAGCGCATTCCCGAGCGCCGGCTCGGCCGCCTAAGCGATCTCGACGGGCCGTTCCTGCTGCTCTGCTCGGAGGCGTCGGCCTATATGACGGGGACGACGATCACCGTCGATGGCGGTCATTTGCTGGGTTCAGGATGATTGGGGAGCATTAAGGCTGATGGATTTCACTTTGCCTGCCGATGTCGAGGATTACCGGCAACGTATTCGCGCCTTTGTCGCGGACCGGATCATCCCCCTCGAAGCGGACCCCGCTTCCTATGACGAGCATGAAAACATTTCGCTGCCGCTCCTCGAACAACTGCGCGCCGAGGCGAAGGAACAGGGACTCTGGGCCCTGCAAATGCCGCTCGAGCGCGGCGGCCAGGGATTGCCGATCGTCGGCATGGCCGCCTGCTACGAGGAGATGAACCGCTCCATCTTCGGCCCGGTGGTCTTCAATTGCGCGGCGCCCGATGACGGCAACATGATCCTTCTCAACAAGGTGGCGTCGGAATCGCAGAAGGAGCGCTGGCTGCAGCCGATCATCGACGGCAAGGTGCGCTCGTCCTTCATCATGACCGAGCCGGCGCCGGGCTCCGGGTCCGATCCGTCGATGATGCGCACGACGGCGACCACGGACGGAGATATGTGGATCATCAACGGCCATAAATGGTTCATTACCGGCGCCGAAGAGGCTCAGCACTTTATCCTGATCGCGCGCACCTCCGACGACAGCCGCAAGGGCCTGACCGCGTTCCTGTTCGACCGCGACCAGCCGGGGTGGGAAATCGTCCGCCGCATTCCGATCATGGGCCCGGAGGAGCATGGCGGCCATTGCGAACTCCGCTTCGACGGCCTGGAGATCGCCGATGAGAACCGGCTGATGGAGATCGGCGACGGCCTGAAGGTCACGCAGATCCGCCTCGGCACGGCGCGGTTGACCCATTGCATGCGCTGGCTCGGCCTCGCCAAGCGGGCGCTGGAGATCGCCGGGGACTATGTGCGCGACCGGCAAAGCTTTGGCGCGGCGCTCGCCGATCATGAAGGCGTGCAATGGATGCTCGGCGAGGCGGCCATGGAGATCGAAATCGGGAGGCTGATGGTCATGAAGGCCGCCTGGAAACTCGACAGCGGCGATTTCGCCCGCAAGGAGGTGTCGATGGCGAAAGTCGTCGTCGCCGATATTTTGCACAAGGCAATAGATACCGCGATCCAACTCTGCGGCGCCCGGGGCTATTCCCAGGATACGCCTCTCGCGTGGATGTACCGCTACGCCCGCCAGGCGCGGCTTGTGGACGGCGCTTCCGAAGTTCACAAGATGGTGCTGTCGCGGTTTTACCTGGCCGAAGGCGACGGCTTTTGGTCATGGGGCTGATCGGGACAGACAAAAAACGCCGGCTCGGCGCCTGGCTGGCGCGGCAATTCAGCGCCGGGCGCGTCCATATTGAGCGCCTATCTCCCCTGGACGGCGGCGCCATTTCCACCAACCTTGCCATGGACGTTACCGTGGACGGCGGCCCGCTTTCCGGCCCCCAGGCGCTGGTGCTGCGCGCAGACTCGGCAGCCCGCGTCTCGGCAAGCCTGACGAAGTCCGAGGAATTTGCCGTCTTGCGCCGGGCCTTTCAGGCGCGGATGACGGTTCCCGAGCCCCTCGCTCTCTGTACGGACCCGGAACTGCTCGGCCGGCAATTCTACATCATGCGCCGCGCAAGCGGCGTTGCCGCCGGCCACCTCGTCGTCAGATCGGAGCAGCCGCAAACGGACCTTGCCCGCGAACTCGGACGCCAGCTCGGCGTCTTGCATGGCATCCGCCCGGGCGCGGAAGATCTGGCGTTCCTGCCGATGCCGGAGCCGACTCCGGCGCTTGCCATGGTCAAACGCACCCGCATCTGGCTCGAGGAACTGGACATCAAGGATACCGTTCTCGCCTGGGGTCTGCGCTGGCTGGAGCTGAACGCGCCGCCGCGGGGCGAGATCGTACTCGGCCACTGGGATTACCGGACCGGCAATTATCTGGTCGATAACGGCAGGCTCACCGCCATCCTCGATTGGGAATTCGCCGGCTGGGCCGATCCGATGGTCGATCTCGCCTGGTTTTGCTCTCGCTCCTGGCGGTTCGGGCGGCGCGACCGGGAAGCGGGCGGCATCGCCGACCGCTCCCATTTCTACGCCGGCTATCAGGAGACATCGGACATTCCGCTCGACCATGAGCGGATCGCCTATTGGGAGGCGGCCGGTTATGTGCGCTGGTCGGTGATCGCGCTGCAGCAGGCCGACCGGCATGTCTCCGGCGCGGACCCGTCTCTTGAATTGGCGCTCACCGGCCGCATGGTTCCGGAAATTGAATGGGACCTTGTTTCCTATCTGCAAGACCTCGAAAAAGGAGCATGCTGATGCGCGACCTTCCCGACGCCTCCGGCCTGTTGGCCATCGCATTGAAGTCGTATGAAGAAGACGTGCTGCCGGTCGTCGGGCCGGAGAAGCGCTATCAGGCGCTGATGATCGCCAATGCCCTGGCGATTGCTGGGCGGGAGATCGAAGACAGCGACAGGCAAGCGCGCGCAAGTCTCGAAGCCTTGCAGGGCATTCTGGATGAAAAGGGCCGGGCGGACGCCGACGGCAAGGAACTTCATGCCCGGATCGAGAGCCTGGAGCGCCGGCTTTGCGATGAGATCGCGCGTGGCAGGTTTGACGGCAAACGCACCGCCTTAGTGGATTGCCTGAAGGCGATCCTGCGCGCCCGGCTCGCCATCTCCAATCCCAAAATCCTTGCGGCAAAGTCTTAGTCCGCGCCGCAAATATGAGCTAGACTGTCCGCCTCCCGGCGGGACGGGAGGGATAAGTCTAGGAAAGCCATGAACATCCGGCCTGACATACGGATCGGCAAGAGCGTTTGCCCCCATGACTGCCCGTCTACCTGCGCCCTCGATGTCGAGCTTCTCGGGGATGACCGGATCGGCCGCGTCCATGGTGCCAAGGACAACAGCTATACCGCCGGCGTCGTCTGCGCCAAGGTGGCCCGCTACACCGAGCGTGTCCATCATCCCGATCGCCTGACGACGCCGCTCAAACGGAGAGGCGCGAAGGGGTCCGGCGAATTCGCGCCGATCGGTTGGGAGGAAGCGCTCGACATCACGGCGGAGAAATTGCTCGAAGCCGAGGCCCGCCACGGCTCCGAGGCGGTCTGGCCCTATTACTATGCCGGGACCATGGGCCTGGTGATGCGCGACGGTATCAACCGGCTCCGCCACGCCAAGCGCTATTCCGGCATGTTTTCAACGATCTGCGTCAACCTGGCGCAGACGGGCTACCTCGCCGGCACCGGTAAGCTCATGGGTCCCGATCCGCGCGAAATGGCCAGGTCCGATCTGGTAGTTATCTGGGGGTCGAACGCCGTCAGTACCCAGGTCAATGTCATGACCCACGCGACGCGCGCCCGCAGGGAGCGGGGCGCGAAGATCGCCGTCGTCGACGTCTATGACAATCCGACCATGAAACAGGCGGATATTCCGCTCATCATCCGGCCCGGCTCCGATGCCGCGCTGGCGCTCGGGGTCATGCATGTGCTCATCCGCGACGGTTACGCGGATTGGGAGTATCTGGAAAAATATACCGACTGTCCCCGCGCATTCGCGGACCATGTGGCGGCGCGCGATCCGAAATGGGCGAGCGAGATCACCGGGCTCGACGAAAATGCGATCGAGGAGTTCGCCACTATCATCGGCACGACACCGAGAAGCTATTTCCGCCTCGGCTATGGTTTTACCCGGTCGCGCAACGGCGCCGTCAGCATGCATGCGGCGTGCTGCATCCCGTCGGTCACCGGCGCCTGGCGCCATGAAGGCGGCGGCGCCTTTTACAGCAACAGCGCCATCTATCATTGGAACAAGACAATGATCGAGGGGCTCGATGTCAAGGACCCCGCCATTCGCAGCCTCGATCAATCGCGCATCGGCCCGGTGCTGACCGGCGACCCTCAGGACATCGGCGGCGGGCCGCCGGTGACGGCGCTCTTTATCCAGAACATGAACCCGGTCGTCGTCGCCCCCGAACAGCGCAAGGTGAAAGCCGGTTTCGCCCGCGACGATCTCTTCGTCTGCGTCCACGAACAGTTCATGACAGAAACCGCGAAATGGGCCGATATCGTATTGCCGGCGACCATGTTTCTGGAGCATGACGATATTTATCAGGGCGGCGGCCACCAGCACATTCTTCTCGGCCCGAAACTGATCGAGCCGCCGAATGACTGCCGCTCCAACCATGAGGTCATCTGCGCGCTCGCAAGGCGCGTCGGCGCCGAGCATGCCGGTTTTGCCATGACGGCGCGTGAGATAATCGACTGGACGCTGGACGCATCCGGCCACGGCCGGATCGGCCGCCTCGACAAAGAGCATGGGGTCGACTGCCAGCCGGATTTCGACACCTCCCACTATCTGAACGGCTTCGCCCATGCGGACGGCAAGTTTCATTTCAAGGCCGATTGGGAGAAGGTTCCCTTCCCCAATATCGGCCCGCTCGGCCCCGTCACCGAGATGCCGTCACTGCCGGATTACTGGCCGGTGGTGGAAGAGGCGGACGCGGCGCACCCCTTCCGTCTGGTGACGGCGCCGGCGCGCAACTTCCTGAACACGAGCTTTACCGAAACTCCTACGTCTCGGGCCAGGGAGGGCGCTCCCGCCGTGCTCATTCATCCGGACGATTTGGCCGGGCTCGGCCTTGCGAGCGGCGACAAAGTCGAGATGGGCAACGCGCGCGGCGAAATCCGCTTGCGCGCCCAGGCCTTCGCAGGCGTGCAGACCGGCGTCGTCATCGTCGAATCCATCAAGCCCAACGCCGCGTTTGAGACCGGAGAGGGCATCAACACGCTCACCGGCGCCGATCAAGTAGCCCCCTTCGGCGGCGCCGCATTCCATGACAATCATGTCTGGA
>CAYWBS010000191.1:0-6177 GCA_964456215.1 uncultured Hyphomicrobiaceae bacterium | reverse complement strand
CATGAAGGCTTTTCATGAAGCGGAGCGCGGCCCGCGAAGCTGGGACAAGGCGCTGAAGGGCTTGGATTGGCTCGCCGGCGAAGGATTTCGTGTGGCCATCGCGGGGCGTACCTGCTGGAAAGAATCCGATGCCAAATCCCGTGCCGGTTTCGCAAATCTGATTGAGGAACATGGCTGGCCGATCGATTCCGAGGACCGAGGTCAGTTGGTGCTATTGCCGGAAATGGACGAAAAAGCAGATGTACCCGAGATTACGACGAGTTGTTGGGGCATTCTGAACATCTCGCCGTCAGAAATAATGTGTGCGACCAGCCGAATGGTCGTGAAACGCAAAGGCGCCAAGAAGCCCACTGTCGTTCCGTGCACGCTCCTGCCTTATAATGCCTGTTTTGAAATGGGAGAGACGCTCAGCGAGTCGCTTACGGCCGACGGCGGCATGTTCGATAAGGGGGCCGTCAAGCTTTGCCATCCCCATTGCGCAAAATTCTGCGTCCTCGGCGGCGGAAGTTGTACCGGATCATGAGCGTGCTCGTCTGCCCATTGATTGAAAGGCAGGCAGTCTCGCGCATTGCAAATTCAGCCTATGACGCCTTCCCGTGCCCAGCGCGGCCATCCAGCGCCGGTTTCGCATCCTCCCAGCCGACATAGCCGTCCCGCGTTTGCGGCAGTTTCCGGCCAAGAATTTTACCAGCCACCAGGGTCCTCAGAATTTGCGCGGTGCCACCGCCGATCGTGAACATGCGGGCGTCCCGGTACATCCTTTCGAGAGGCAGGTTCCGCGAATAGCCGCGCGCGCCGTGGACCTGCAACGCCGAATTCGTCACGCGGATCGCCGTCTCGGAGGCGAGGATCTTGGCCTGGGCTGCAAGATTAGCATCCGGAAATCCTTGCCTCCCGGCGCTCGCGGCGGCCTTATGAATGAGGAGGCGCGCCGCCTCGAGTTCAATGGACATATCGGCAAGCATCCATTGGAGACCCTGAAATTCCGCAATCGGACGGCCGAACTGACGGCGCTCCTGGGCATATTCAATTGCAAGCTCATAAGCACCAGCAGCAATTCCAAGCGCCACGGTTCCGGCCCCCGTACGCTGGCCATTATAAGCATTCATCAATCCCGCAAAGCCGCGGCGGACGCCCTCGGGCGGTACGATGAGACTGTCTTCGTCTAAAGTGAGATCCCGTAAGTGGATTTCCGTTTCAGGAATACCGCGGAGGCCCATCGCCGGCTCGCGATTGCCAATCACCAAACCTTCAGCCTGACCGCGCTCGGCCATGAAGCCCGCTATGCCCCGTTCCTCTCCTTCTTCAAAGAGCCGCGCGAATATGAGATGAAGTTTTGAGACGCCACCGCCGGTAATCCAATGTTTGGTGCCATTCAGAACGTAGCTATTGCCGACCTTGTCGGCGCGTGTGGTCATTTCCGTGGCGGCACTACCCGCGCCCGGCTCCGTGATACAGATCGCCGGTTTGTCGCCCGCCAGCACAAGTTCCGCGGCGCGTCTTTTTTGCTTGTCGGACCCGTACGCCATGATGGCGCCGACGGCGTCCATATTGGCCTCAACAACGATCCGCCCGGTCACGCCACATTGCTTCGCCATCTCCTCAATCACCAAGACAGCGTCAATATAGGACAAGCCCTGCCCCCCATATGCCTCGGGGATCGTCATGCCCATGAAACCTGCCTTGGCAAGTTTTTCCGCCGTCTGCCATGGGTAGGACTCCGTTCGGTCGACCTCGGCGGCACGCGGCCCGGCTTCGGCTTCCGCGAAGGCGCGCGCTCTCAGTTTCAGCTCCGTCTGGGCACGGGAAAGTTCAAACATGGACACCCCCTTCGATCATCACACTCATCATAGCGAACAATGCCGCCTTTCGCCTATGCGAAGTACAAAAATATTCCGCGGCATTTGGACTCGATCCGATCTTTGTCAATGTGTAATCTATGAATGAGCGGTATCGAGGCCATCCGATTCCAGCAAAATGACGTTGTCTTTTCATCCGGTAACGCGATGTCCGTGGTCTATTTCTACTATCATCCCGGCAACCAGGGCTTCGCTGTACGGCTTGCGGACCAGCTTGAGCTTAATGGATTCAGTGTTTCCGGGCTGCACGGCCCGAACGCAGCGGCAATCCGCTTCCCTTTAAGTGCCGCCACGCTTGGCGATGCTGATTGCATCGCTATCCTGTGCAGCGTCGAGGCGGCGGACGATCCGGCATTTATAGACCCGTCCGTTCTGGAGCAGCTCAGGGACAGACTTATTTTTGTCAGCGTTGATGGCTCGCGGCCATCGGATGGCACGTCTTGGGCCAAGGGATGTTCCGTGGCGGATCTTTCCGATTGGGATGGTCTCGGAGACCATCCCGTGTTCGAGCGTCTTCTTGATATGCTCAAAGGGTCGCTCATCAATTCGGCAGTGAAGGCCGTCGCAGCAGCATCGAATAGCTCGGTACAAGATCGACGGGTTGACACGGAAAGTCTCGAATCGTTGGAGGAAAACGCCAGGAGGCACCTCGATGACATTCTTGTCGCCGGTGCTGGAGGAGACGCACCGGCGACGCTCAACCCCGAGCTTGGTCCAGACGGTCTCGCCGCTCTTCTTGCGTCCCACCATTTGGCCGAGAATCCAGAACTGTCGGAACCTGCAGCGCAGCCCACTGAAACACAGGGCTCGTCCCTATCCAAATCCATGCGCGAAGCCATGCGCGAAGCTGAATCCAGCCAAATATCGGACACTCTTGACCTGCCGCAGCCTACTCTCAGCCCACCGGATATCGGTTCGGCCTCCGGCGGCGCGGGCGCCACGTCAAGACTTGGCCCGCCCGCTCCAACCGAACCGCTCAACGCCGCCGATTCGCCCCGCTCTTCAATTCCGCAACCGGCTGAGGATGCGCCCTTGGCCTCCGGATCGGCGGTCCGGGAGCCCGCTGCCATGCGGTCGCGCTCATCCAGCTCCGCAGCATTGAAACTAGCCATTGTAGCCGCAGGTCTTGGGGCAATCGGTTGGTTTTTTGGCAAGCAGATTCTGGAAATATTGAGCAATGCCCTTGCGGCGCTCCTGGCGGTGAAGGGAACGATGCCGCCCGGCCCTGCTGCCGCTGAAACCGCGATGGAAGCGCCAGGCGACGATGTCGACTGCACGGTTTTCGCTCCCCCCTCCGCGCCGCCGGGCGGCACAATTCTTGTGCAGGTATTTCTGCACTTGCCGGATCAATCGGAACGGGCGGAGGAGTTGGCGACAACGTTCGACGACACTGCGAAAGCGCGGATGTTCAAGAGCCTTGACGTGCACATTCCACGCGGCGCCAAGGTTCAAATTTTCTTCGACTGCCAGGATCTGGCCGTGGAATCCCCGACACAGGAAATCATCTGGCGTGGCCGTCCGGAACCCTGCAATTTCCTGGTCACGCTTCCGGAGACGGAGATGGCCCGCGATTATTATCCGGTCATTCAAGTGAGCATCGATGAGACACCCGCCGGACGCATTCAGTTCAAGCTGACCGCCGACGCCACGGTGACTTCGGCCACGCTCGCTGCGGAGCCGCAGGGCGAGACGAGCAGATATTACCGTTATGCCTTCCTCTCCTATGCGTCCAAGGACCGCGCCGAGGTCCTTAAACGTGCACAATCCCTGAGGGCGACAAACATCGATTTTTTTCAAGACATTCTGTCGCTCGATCCGGGAGAACGGTGGGAAAGCGCCCTATACAGCCATATCGACAACTGCGATCTCTTTCTCCTGTTTTGGTCGAAGGCTGCTGCCGAGTCCGAATGGGTACTCAAGGAAATTGAATATGCGCTTGCAAGACGCCGCGATTCCGGCGAAAGCGTGCCGGACATCAAGCCCATTATCCTGGAATCACCGCCGCCCCTGCCGCCGGCTCATCTCGAAGGCGGGCTCGGCGGGCAACATCTCGATGACTATTTGAGCTATTTGATCGCGGCCTTCGCCGAGGAAAGAGCATCACTGCGCGATTAGATCACTTTCATAACACCCTATCCAAAGTTGCGGAGCGGCGCCCAGTCCGGTCGAGGACATGTCTTGAGATAAGGTTTGGCGACTGGTCGCTTGCGGATCTTGGTGCGGGCACTTTGAACGTGCGAGGTGGCATACTCGAGGACACCGCCTCGTTCACTTTCCCGATCCGCAGGTCCAGACAGAAATCTAACTGTTAGGTTGGCAAAACTCTCACCCAACCCGGCGCTTGGAAGCCCGGGCGCCGCCGCCCTTGAACGCACCAGCGACTTGGATAATAGTTGCGCTCTAGCCTTCGAGTGGAACAGCGGTTTCGTGATTTGCCCAAGGCCTCACCGGCGTCAGGTTTGCCAGCAGGTTCATGCGTAAGAATTTCGCTAACATTTTGATTATGGTTGTCGCCACCGTCGTTGGCTTAGCCATGGCGGAGATCGGTCTGCGACTATTTACACAGTTTCCGATTCATGGCGATCATGCAAATCGGATTTTTGACGCGGATTATGGTTATCGATTAGATCCCAGGCACCCGGAAAGCAACAACAATGGATTTCGCAATGACAAGGACAAGGAGCCCGAAGTCGCGGCAATCGGGGACTCTCATACCTATGGCTCGGGCGTTACGTCCCGGGAATCTTGGCCAAGTCAGTTCGAGCGCATAGTGGGCAAAAGCACGACAAATTTCGGCATCGGGAGCTACGGTTCGTACAGCTATTACGCTCTGGCGAAACGCGCGCTTGAGCGAAACTTCAAGCATATCATTATCGCTGTTTATATTCGCAATGACTTTGCCTCTTACGGTTCCACTTGCTGGATCAACTTCGAAAAATCGAAGCTGTGGCGAGAAGCCAAAGAGGCGCTGTCGATTGCAGGACCGGGTTGCACATTTGAGCTCAAACGTACCCAGGTATATTTGCGTCAAATATTGCCGCCTTTCTTGACCAGGTTCTTCAGTCGATCGAATTTGGCCCTTTTATCCGCCATCGACTACTTGGTCATGTCCCCAATCGACGATCTCTACCACGCGGTCTTTCGTTCCCCGACCCGGCAGCAGACATCAGCAGGAAGGACCAGGGGCGGCATCTCGCAAACTAATCGACGGCCAGCCAGCGAAGTGCCGATGGGGAGCGCGCGGCCGGCTTCCTTTTATTTCGCTTCGCACCGGCTCAAAAACATCAGAGCCGTCTCTTACATGTCCGATCTTGGCTTTCCGGACACTCGGCGCATCTACGAAGACTTCGAGAAATTGATGCAGGACCTTAAGTCCGACGCGTTCAAGCGCGGCGCTACGTTGGGCGTCCTTATTATTCCTTCAAAAGTTCAGATCATATATGCGCACGCAACCAACAAAGATCTCTTCGAATCTGAACCATGGATGGCAAAACTCGTGCGGGATCAGAACAAACTTCAGAAAAGGATGACTGATTTTTTCGACGAACAAAAAATGAAATGGCGCTCAAGTCTGCCTGAGCTTCTGGATGCGCTCAGGCGCGCTGACAAGGAAGGCAAGTTGGTCTTTCCTGTGACAAGCAGTCACCCGAACGCAATCGGTTACAAAGCATACGCGATCGCCGCGGCGAAACTGTTCTATGACATGCAGGGCGATTGAGATTGACCGCGCTTGCATTCTGGCCTCAAGGGGTCCGTCGCCACCCTATGGCCGGTCTGATCAGGAACCCTATCTAACTTGAGCCCTGGCTACGTGGTACGAGACAGCCCGCATTATTGCTCTCGCACGAGGATTTTTGGGGATTCTCGTTGCCAATCGTTTGATTGCCTATTGTACCTAGGCGCTCTTGAACTTGGCGGCGTGTTTCGACTCGTCAGTTTTTTCGCTGCGCCAGCTCACGAGAAGCGAATGCCTGACCCCGGACCCCGAGGGCAGCTTTTCCCGGCCGTGCAGGCTTCGCCTTTTAGGTGTATCATTGACGGCGAAAGCGCAAACTGAATTGGGCCTGAAAGGAAACCGTTTAAACTCCCGGAAACGATGCCCTCTTAGACGCGACAAAAGATCATTCTCCACATAGAGCGACGTGCCCAGAGTTTCCTGGGAGAAGTCCTTCGGCAAATAAAACATCATCGTTACGACGCGAGGATGCCCATCTGGGTGCGGCTTGATACCATACTCATCGACGTCACGAACAAGCAGGCAGCCAGATTCTATGAATTGACTATCGAGTTCGTCCGGCAAACAGTCCAGTCGGAGACA
>CAYWBS010000190.1:0-6200 GCA_964456215.1 uncultured Hyphomicrobiaceae bacterium | reverse complement strand
TTTGTGAGAACTGAAAAATGCACGACAGCAATGGTTACGGGAAATCTGGTGTCGGATTTATGGACGGCGTTTATATGCCAGTCTCTGAGATGCGGATACCAATCACGGATATGGGGTTTCAGCTTGCCGACATGTGTTACGACGCAGTGCATGTCCGCAACGGGCGGTTCTTCCGCCTGAAAGATCACCTTGATCGCTGGGAGCGATCGATTGCCGAGCGGCGCTATGAGTCGCTCGGATACGATCGCGATCAAGTCGCCGATACTTTACACCGCTGTGTTGCGTAAGCTGGTTTTCGCGATTCGATGATCACCTTTGTCGCGACGCGCGGCTCGCCAACGAGCGCCCACAAGGATTTGCGCACCTGCAAGAACCGGTTCATGGCCTGGGCGGTGCCTTACCATGCGGTCATCGAAAACGAAGAAGAAGAAACAGGCTGCGACATCGTTGTCGGCCGGACGTTCAGAATTCCGCCCGACTCCGTCGATCCGACGATCAAGAATTTCGGTCGGCTGGATTTTGTCCGCGCACTTTTCGAGGCCTATGATCGCGATGCGTGCTATGCAGTACTTCTCGATCAGGAGGGCAATGTAACAGAAGGCCGCGGCTGGAATATATTTGTGCTGCGGGATGGAATATTGCTGTCACCCGACCGTGGGGTTCTTGAGGGGATCACGCGGCAAACGGTAATGGAACTTTCCGAGAAACTTAATATCGAAAGCCGGCTGGCCAGAATTCCAGTGAATGCGCTGAAAAGCGCAGACGAGGTGTTCCTCACTTCAACGGCGGGCGGCATCATGCCAGTTCGCAGCATCGATCGCCAGCCTGTCGGTAACGGTGAGCCTGGGCCTGTCACTACACGCCTGAAGCAGCTTTATTGGGCGCTTCACGACGATCCAGCTTATGCGACGGAAGTGCGTTACGAACTGGCGGAAGCATCATAATCTCTTGCCAAAGCCGTTTGCTTCGATTTGGCGTCTTTGGGGATGTTTACAAGGCGACAGATCAACAAACTTAGACACATCCGCGGGCACCGGTGTCAGCAATACTTTTTGTGTTGAAAGTGGCGCTTAGGATGACTGTCTGGCCCGATGAGCCCAGAAACGCGGCGACGATGCGGCTACCAGCCATTTCGTTGTCGGCGACAAAAGCCTGACCGAAGGCTGCATCGGGAATTTGGGTGTCCAGATCGATAAAAAATGAGAATTTTTCATTTGCCACGAATCCCTGAAAGCTGAGGGACAGTTCGCGGTCACCGTCTTTGACCGGTGTGACGCCCGACAACTTCACCCGCCCGTTTGGTCCGGCAAAAAAAGATGACGCCGTGTTTACACCGGGACCGTCCTCGTCCGTGTCAAAAATAACGTTGCCGGTGGAACCGCGGAGATCGACCGTAATCTTTGCCAGTTCCCATCCATGGGCGCTCAAGTTTTCAATGATAAAATAATCCGGCGAGCTGTCCTTGTAGCTTACGAGAACCCGTGGACCACAGGTCAGGCCGGTGTCCGCAGCCATCGCTTGCTGGCAGAGGATCAGAGCTGCAATTGCGACGACTGGAAGGAGTCTTCTTGCCATGGGGGCTCTCCGTTGGCGACACCGGGCGCATTCCGGCATGATTAGCGGGCAACGTCCACGGGGGGAGCATTTCCGGTCGCTCCCTAGCGCTGGGAAAACATCGGAAGGCAGCTATCCACTTTGGCTGCCAGACCACTTTGAAGGATCGTGATCGAAGCTCTTACTCCGCGGCCGACACCGCAGACATCGGCTTCAACTCTCCGCGGATGACGTAGCGAAGGATGTCAACGATTTGTTCTACCGTTTCAGCCACCGCCAGCGCCGCCGCATCGACTTCCTTCAGCGGATGAGTAAGCTCCGGATCATGCATGATGATCAGCGGTTTTCCCAGGGCAGCTGCATAACCGGCGTCAAAAGCCGCGTTCCACTGCTTGTATTGATTGCCGAATCTGACGATCACGATATCGGCCTGTTCGATTAGTGTTTTGGCGCGGATGGCGTTGAGCTGGGCACCTTTGCGGTCTTTCCAAAAAGATTTTTCTTCCTTGCCGAGAATGGCAATTCCGCAGTCGTCGCTGAAGACGTGATTCGTCACGGGTCCAGTGAGGACGATCGGAAGGTCTGCGTCCTCAGTCCCCGCTTCGATTTCTTCGCGCCAATTGGTGTGTATCTCCCCCGAAAGGTAAACCAACCATTCGTCCATGCCGAAATTTCCTGTTTAGCTTGCTAGTCTGTTAAGCGACCGTCCCCTGACAAGCTACTCTAAACGGGTATCGTATTCGAATGGAATTACATATTTTTTCGGCGACTGTGTACGAGATTCTGGTGGGGAATAGATGGACTTGGCAAGGGCCGCGACACTTTTCAGGCAAAATAATAAGCTCTAATGATTATCAATGGCCCGAATTGGCACCTCGGATTGAATAGTGTGATAAGTCGGTTCCTTTATTGCCCAGCTGATATCGAAGCCGGCCGATTTCGTTGCTTGCGAGCCTTTGTATACGATCCAGTTCATGTTTGAGTCGTGCCCGTTCCGCTTCCAGCCGCTCAATTTCGTCCCGGATTCGTTCCTTTCGCTTTGGTCTAATACGCTCTTCGCGCAACTGATCGTCGGCGTTGCGTATCGCTTCTTCCACTTGTGCTAGCTGATTAACCGTCGGCGATGCATTGTGTCCCCAGCGATATGCTAGCCTAAATAGCGACTCAAACTGATTTCCGCACACGGGCCTATAGGGTTTAGCCAATATGCCGTGACCATACATGCCGGATATGGTGCAATATTCTTTGAGCCCGGCGTGCCGTCCTTTGAGATAGGTTCGCTCATCGGCAGCGAAATTGAAAGCGCTGCAAGTATTTGCACGGTTATGGAAATGGTGGATTGCCGTCTTACCCTCAGCACCGTCCTCTCGACCAATCTTGTACCAATCACCGTTGAGACAAGTCCCATGCCGGCTTGCGCCACAGCCGGCGCAGGACAGACTTAAGACAATGAATATCCAGCCGCGAGTTCGAACCATTGAGACACCCTCATAGGGAGATAAAAAATCACCTTTTGAAGTTCCGCAATTGATATCGTTCGTTTATCCAGTATTTCTTTGCAGATGCACGGAATTGGATGGACGATCGCCCTCCTCCCGATTTGGACAGCTCTTGCAACCGACTTTTTGGAAGAAACGCATATGGCACGCAAACCGGCCGGAAAGGCACCGAGACGGCAGCGAGGATTCAAAAAGAAGACAATCGCGTTTGTTTATGATTTCGATGGGACGCTCAGTCCAAAACCGATGCAAGAATATACATTCTTGCCGGAAATCGGCGAGGACCCCAAAGCATTCTGGCGCGAGGTGAACAAGCTGAGCAATGCGCACGAGGCGGAGGGGCTCATCACCTATATGCACCTGATGTACAAGAAGGCGAAAGCCAGGGGAATCGAAATCAAGCGCGAAAAACTTGTCGCCCTCGGCCGCAACGTGGCGTTGTTTGAGGGGGTCACGAAGTGGTTTGAGTTGATGAACTGTTATGTGCGCGCGCAGTCCGGGCAGGCAGTCGCGACGCGCCATTACCTCGTTTCGTCAGGCCTCAAGGAAATCATTGAAGGTACGGAAATTTTCAACAGCTTCGATAACGTCTTTGCTTCAGAATATTTTTTCGAGGCCTACGATTTGCCTTATCCGAAACGCGTCATAACGGATACCTCGAAAACTCAGTATCTCTTCCGCATCAACAAAGGCATTGAGGAGCTTTCAAAAAACATCAATCGCCATATGCCAGAGGGGGAACGGCCGATCCCCTTTTCCAACATGATTTATTTCGGCGATGGAGAAACCGACGTTCCATCCATGGCAGTGACGCGAAAAAATGGCGGCCATGCGATTGCCGTCCACCCGCCTGGCAAAACTCGGAAAACGTGCTTGGAATTGTTCGAGGCAGGGCGGGTCGATTTCTTTGCTCCCGCTGATTACCGGGAAGGCTCCGAACTTTACAGAAGAACCTGCCTGCTGCTCGACCAGATCATTGCCGAAATTCGGGTGCGCGAGGAAATGTGGCGACTGGCAAAGGGAACCGGGGCCAGGAAACATTAATGATTGGACCTAGAATGTCCGGGCCTTTGTGTTAATCCGAAACAGCCCTTAGCCGATCGAAAACCATTATTCGATTTCGATTCTTTCTTCATCCAAAGCAGTAGCTGCCTTTAGCAATCTTCAATTGAGGATGTGTAATTCTATCCTCGGGTAAGAACGCTGGGCCAAACCGCAATCCGGAGCCCAAGGCGGCATATTGGGGAATTCGCTGACGATGACCGATCACAAGGCGGCGAACGGCGAGGTCGTTTGGCAGTCCGAGTGGCTGGCACGCCGGTTCGCCAATATGGGTCATTCCGGGCCGGTTCTGGTGGCCTGGATGCTATCTGCGGGATTTCTCTTTGTCTTCGTGACTTTCGGGACATCCTTTCCGAGCCCGGTTTGGGGTCCGGACGACGCCATGCGGCTAGTGCAGGTTCGCGACTTTCTCGGCGGGCAGGACTGGTTCGATCTGTCACAGTACCGGCTTGATCCTGGCCACGGTTTTATCAGCCATTGGTCGCGGATCGTCGACTTGCCGCTTTCTGCTTTGTTGATGGCGCTCGGATCTGTCATGGAAGCCAGCGCTGCGGAGCGCGTGACCCTCATTGTTTGGCCGTTTGCGTTGCTGTTGACGATGATTTGGACCTCTGCCCTCCTGGCGGTCAGAATGGGCGGAAAGAAAAGCCTCTGGCCCGGCGTCCTGCTTCCCGTCCTTGCGTTTGGAAGCCTGGGAGAATTCTTACCGGGGCGCATTGACCATCATGGCGTACAGATCGTACTGACCTTGTGGCTGTTATTGTTGACTTTAGATGCACACAAGGATCTCCGGTATGCCGCTTTGGCGGGGATCACATGCGTCCTTATCCTGGCAATTGGCCTGGAGCCCATGGTTTTTGTTTTAGCCGCCGCAGGTGCGATCGGGCTACGTTGGGTTGTTGATGGCCGAGTGGTTCGCCGCGGCATTGCAATGTTTGGGAGCGCCATTGTAGTGGCCGCGCCGGTATTTTTTGTGATCACCGTTCCCGAGAGTCGTTATTTGGTTGATGCATGCGACGCATTTTCGCCGGCGCATTTGTATGCGCTGCTCGTCGGCGGAGGCGGTCTTATCGTCCTGGGGGTCCTGTCTCATAAGCTTTGCACAATAACAGGTCGGACATTGGCCGCCGGCATCCTTTGCGGCATCGTCGCCGGCGTTATTGGTTTGACTTATCCGGAATGCCTGACAGACCCTTATGGGCGTCTTGATCCGGCCCTGAAGGAATTCTGGCTTAATTATGTGATTGAAGCGCAAACAGTCACAAATCTTTGGTCGAAATCGCCGGAATTGCTCCTGCAATATTATTTGATGCCAGTCGCAGGATTGGCGGTTTCGGCTGCGGCTTTGGTCCGGACGCGCGGCCGCGGCCGTGCCGATTGGCAGGCTTTCTTCCTGTTTGCCACGGCGGGATTGGTTCTTGCGCTTTATCAGGTCCGGGGAGCGAAATTCGCCTATGTCCTCGCGGCTCCGGCCGGCGCGTGGCTTATAGGTTCGCTTTATGGGCGTTACCGGCGATCTAGTGAAGCTCGTCGTCCCCGTGCATTGGTCGCCCTATTTGCTGCCTGCTTCTTGTTTACTTCGGCTTTTCACCAAGCCGCCAGCGCCAGGATCGGATTTGCTATTGGCAGCGAGTGGTCCAAATATCAAGTCAAACAAGCGAATTTCAATCCGGCCCGCGCCTGCCGGTCAACTTCTGCATTGGCGCCATTGAACAGGCTTGCGTCAGGACTGATTCTTGCCCCGCGAGATCTCGGCGCGCATCTCCTGCTCGAGACGCATCATTCGGTCCTCGCCGCCAATTACCACCGCAATCAGCGCGGTCTACTTGCGGCGTTGAATATTGTCAATGAGAGCGAGGCCACCGCGCGCGCCCTCATTATTGAGAACAAAATTCGTTATGTTCTTGATTGTCCGGGCCTTGTTGACAAACGATCCGACGGCAAGACCGCTGCTGATGCATTGGCCGGTAAACTGGACGGAAACGAGTTACCGTTCTGGCTGGAGCCCGTGACCATCCAAGCGGACAGCCCGTTGAAAATTTTTCGAGTGCGCTAGGCGGTATCGCGGAAAGGGGATCAGAACAT
>CAYWBS010000189.1:0-6247 GCA_964456215.1 uncultured Hyphomicrobiaceae bacterium | reverse complement strand
CATTGACAGTCAATTTCATCGTCGTTCTCGATACATGCACCGGACAGATGTCCTTCATCACACAGCCACATAGGGCCATCCCCGCGGCACTATGACAGGATCCACCGAGGGGGCTTCCTTAGGCGATAGCCAAAGGACGACACCAAGGGAATTCGGGGCTGGTAGTGACGAATGAGCGCTTTGGCCAAACGGCCGTCCTTCTCAAAATCTAACTAGAAGCGGCCCCCTCAAGGAGCCCTCTAGTTAGGAGCGGCGGGGCTCCCCGCTCCCCGCCGCTCCTTTATTATGAAGAGTCCCTGGGCGATAACGTCCACAGAGCTCCCACCCCACCCGACGTCTGGGGGCTCTTCATATCCATCTCCTCCCATGGCGACCCAAATGATCGGACCGCGCCGCGCCGGCGATATGATATTCGTGCGGCTGAGAATTTTCGCGAAGGCGCGGTGCGGCATTTGTTCGAATCAGATCTTGTGATAGATCTTCGCCGCATCTGTGCATGTCTGAATTGCGCGGCTTCGTCCGGACGCTCTGAGGAGCTAACGGTTGGTGCCAAGCTCCCACGCCAAATCGAAAAGCGGACAAACAAGTCGAAACACAGAGCCTGTCGCGCGGCCGAGTTCGCATAACTCATTGCTTCTGGATAATCGTACGGGGATATTGATGTTCAAGCTCGACCCAGGGACCCTGAGGGGTGATCTCTTCGGCGGCGTAACGGCGGCCGTCGTCGCGCTGCCATTGGCGCTTGCCTTTGGCGTTGCGTCTGGTGTGGGCCCGATTGCCGGGCTCTACGGCGCCATCGCCGTCGGCTTTTTCGCTGCGATTTTTGGCGGTACGCCGGCCCAGGTCTCCGGGCCGACAGGTCCCATGACAGTGGTGATGGGCGCGATCGTCGCTCAATATTCCGGCAGTCTCGCGGAGGCCTTCACAATTGTCCTGTTGGGAGGCGCGTTCCAGGTCGTTTTCGGCGGCCTGAGGCTTGGCCGCTACGTGTCCTACACGCCATACACCGTGGTTTCCGGGTTCATGACCGGCATCGGCGTGATCATCATTCTGATACAGACGCTGCCCTTCTTCGGCCTGCCGACCGCACCGGGCGGGCCGCTGGAATCGATCCGGTCATGGGGCCGAATACCGGCTGAAATCAATGTGGATGCTCTTAGTGTCGGCGTGCTCTCCCTCGCCATCGTCGTCTTCTGGCCGGTGCGGTTCAGGGCCACGCTGCCGCCGCCGCTGGCCGCGCTTGTTGTAGGAACGCTGGCGGCAATGTTTGTATTTCCGACCACCCCCGTAATCGGGGAGGTGCCGACCGGACTGCCGAGCCTCATTGTTCCGCAAATCACGTTGGAACGCCTAACAGGCGTTGTTCAAGGCGCCCTGACTTTGGCGCTGCTTGGCTCGATCGACAGCCTGCTCACCTCGCTCATCGCCGATACCGTCACCCGAACGCGCCATAATTCCGACAAAGAACTTATTGGCCAAGGCATCGGCAACATGGTTGCCGGGCTCGTCGGCGGGCTGCCCGGCGCGGGGGCAACGATGCGCACCGTGGTCAACGTGCGCGCCGGCGGCCGCACGCCGTTGTCCGGTGCGCTGCATGCACTGATCCTGCTCGCCCTCGTTCTCGGTCTTGGCCCATTGGCGGAGCGGGTCCCGCACGCCGTGCTTGCCGGCATTCTGCTGAAGGTCGGCTGGGACATCATCGACTGGGCGTATCTAAAGCGTCTGCGCGCCGCGCCGCGTGACAAGGTTTTCGTCATGGCGACGACGTTCACCCTTACCGTCTTCGTCGATCTGATCACCGCTGTTGCGGTCGGCATAATTCTGGCGAGCTTTGTGACGGCCCGCTGGATGGAGACGGAGCAACTCAAGGGTGTGACAAAACTGGCGTTGCCCAATGGCGAGGACCCGTTGTCGGAGGAAGAACGCACACTGTTGAGACAAGGGGACGGCATGGTCGCCATGTTCGTACTGCGCGGCGCCTTCTCCTATGCCTCGGCGCGCGAACTGGTGCAGCGGGTCGGCGCGGAGATCGCCGGGCACAAGGCGATCATTTATGATTTTACACACGCCGCTCATATGGACACAAGCGTTGCCCTCTCGGTCGATGAAATATTGGAGCGGGCGGCGGAGCAGGGTGAAGTCTGTTTCGTGTCGGGACTGAGCGGCACCGCGCTTGCGACGCTGCGGGGGCTTAGAGTTCTCGACCGAATTCCGGAGGAAAGGCGGTTCGAGAAGCGCATTGACGCCATCCGCGCCGCCGTTGACCTGGTAACGAAGTCGCAAGCGGACCAATAGCCGGCGCGGCTTGCGTGCCGCGCCGCGGGACCCGGTCGCCAATTGCGCCGCCGCCGCCGCTGCCGGTTGTCAGATCGTTCCAGGAGAAGTGCCCACCGGTTTTTCGTCCGGAAACACGAAAAATCAAAGGGTCAGAGTGTTTGAGCGATGCAACGAAAAGCGAAAACACTCGAGAACGGCTGTCAGTTCCTGCTTTTGTCGACCAGAGCGCCCTCGGCGATCCACGGCATCATGGCGCGCAGCCTGACGCCCACTTCCTCGAGCGGGTGTGTGTCGCAGCGCTTGCGCAGGGCCTTGAAACTCGTCTGGTGGACCTTGTTCTCGAGCATCCAATCCTTGGTAAAGCGCCCGGACTGGATATCGGCGAGGACTTTCTTCATTGCCGCGCGGCTTGCTTTGCCGATGACTTTGGGGCCGGAAACATATTCGCCATATTCCGCCGTGTTCGAAACTGAATAGTTCATATTGGCGATGCCGCCTTCATAGATAAGGTCGACGATCAATTTCATTTCGTGAACGCATTCGAAATAGGCCATTTCCGGGGCGTAGCCCGCCTCGACGAGGGTCTCGTAGCCGGCGCGCATCAACTCGACCACGCCGCCGCAGAGCACGGACTGCTCGCCGAAGAGATCGGTCTCGCATTCCTCCCTGAAGGTGGTTTCGATGATGCCGGCCCGGCCGCCGCCGATCGCCGAGGCGTAGGAGATGGTCAGATCATGGGCATTGCCGGAGGAATCCTGCGCGATGGCCATCAGGCAGGGAACGCCGGCGCCACGAACATATTCCGAACGCACGGTGTGGCCCGGCCCCTTGGGGGCGACCATGCAGATATCGAGATCCGGCCGCGGCACGATGAGATTGAAATGGACGTTGAGGCCGTGGGCGAAGAACAAGGCGGCGCCTTCCGTCATATTGTCCTTCAGGTGATCGGCATAGATGTCGGCCTGCAGCTCATCCGGAGTAACCATCATCATCACCTCCGCCCATTTGGCGGCCTCCGCGGCCGGCATGACCCGGAAGCCTTCGCCCTCGGCTTTTTTCGCCGAGCCGGAGCCTTCCCTGAGCACGATGACGATTTCGCCGATCCCTGAATCCCTTAGATTGAGGGCGTGGGCGTGGCCCTGAGAACCATAGCCGATGATGGCGATTTTCTTCGTCTTGATGAGATTGATGTCCGCGTCGCGATCGTAATAAACACGCATATCTAATGGGTTCCCTTCATTGACCACCAAATCTGTTCAGATTTCCTCGTGATCGAGATGCTGTATCTCGATCCCTTTCTTCTGTTTCAATTCGTTCATGTCTTTTAGCGCCATGAACCGGCGCGGATTTATCGCCAGCTGAGCTTCGGAGACGAATAGGCGTCTGAGCGCCATGAGTGACTGGCGCAGCTGCTGGCGCTCCGCCTCGCTTGTGGTTCCCGTGAAATCCGCAAGCCGGTCATATGCGCGTACCAGAACCGTCAGTATAAGCTGCCGGTATCCACGATAGGCGGCCGGTTTGTCCCCGCCCTTACCGTCGGGTTCCTGATTAGGAAAGAACATTCGGCCCTGATCGATGAGCGCGCTCAGCCTGTGATACAGCGCGTTATAGCGATCCCGAACCTCCCCCTGCAAGTCCGTGGGGCTGTAACAAATGACAAATGACTCGCATTCCGACAGAACGTCAACACACTCCTTCGTCCAGCCTATAATGCCGCTGTCGCGCTGGGTGCGGACCTGCTCGAAGAGCAATGCGTGCTCTTCTTCCGCAAGCTGGCGAGAGAGCTCCTGCTGCTGCTGGGCGGTCCGCAGTGAGACGATGATTGCGATTATGGAAATAACCGTGGAAACGAGGGCGACAACGATGCCTATTGTCATGGCCGTGGTCCTTGAGACGAGAACAACTGAACGCGGTGGGAGGTTTGCGGACGTTTTGGCCGGCGGTCGCGGTCAAAGCGGTTGCGGGCTTCTCACCTAAAGCCTGTTTTACATCCCTTCCGTTCCGCGCGATATGGCGGCGACGCCCGTGCGCGCCACCTCCACCAAGCCCAGGGGCTGCATGAGGACAATGAATTGCTCGATTTTTGACGTGCGTCCCGTAATCTCAAAAACAAAATGTTCCGTCGAAGCATCAACCACGGAGGCGCGGAACGCTTCGGCAAGGCGCAGCGCTTCCACCCGCTTTTCGCCTTTGCCCGCGACTTTGACGAGAGCGAGATCGCGCTCCAGAGACGTCCCCCGGGTCGTAAGGTCGGTCACCCTATGAACGGGCACCAGGCGTTCGAGCTGAGCCTTTATCTGTTCGATCACCATCGGCGTGCCCCTGGTTACGATCGTGATCCTGGATATGTGCGATTCGTGCTCGGTCTCGGTTACGGTGAGAGAGTCGATGTTGTATCCGCGGCCGGAAAAGAGGCCGATCACGCGCGCCAGAACGCCCGGTTCGTTGTCGACGAGCACGGACATTGTGTGCTTCTCAATCGTTGTTTCGTCTCGAGGGCTCATTTCGGTTCTTATACTAAAATTGATTGAGGTACCCGGTTCGGGGCCCGGCATTGGACACGGAGAGCGACTAACAAGCGCATATTCGGCCCAAACGCAAGGCGGCGGCACGCGCCTGAGGCGGCAGGATTTCTTATACGAGAATTTTTCCTTCTTCGGAAATCTCGGTATCCACCTTATCGTCGCCGTCGTCATCGCCGAGCAGCATTTTGTTATGCGCTTCTCCCGAGGGGATCATCGGGAAACAGTTTGCAACCTTGTGTACCCGGCAATCGAAAATCACCGGGCGCTTAACGGAGAGCATTTCCTTGATGGCATCGTCAAGCCCGTCCGGCTTTTCCGCCCTGATTCCGACGCAGCCATAGGCCTCCGCCAGCTTGACGAAATCCGGCAGCGCTTCCGAATAGGAATGGGAATAGCGTCCGCCATGCAGGAGTTCCTGCCACTGGCGCACCATGCCCATATATTCATTGTTGATGATGAAGATTTTGATCGGCAGATCATACTGAACCGCCGTCGACATTTCCTGCATCGTCATGAGAACCGACGCCTCGCCGGCGATATCGATCACCAGCGAATCCGGATGCGCTATCTGCACGCCGACCGCGGCCGGCAGTCCGTAACCCATCGTGCCGAGCCCGCCCGACGTCATCCAGCGATTCGGTTCTTCCAGATGATAGAATTGCGCGGCCCACATTTGGTGCTGGCCCACTTCGGTGGTGATGTAGGTATCCTTGTCCTTGGTGAGTTCGTAGAGCCGCTGAATGGCGTATTGCGGCATGATCACATCGTCGCGATTCTTGTAGGACAGCGATTTGATCGCCCGCCATTTGTCAATCTGCTTCCACCAGGCCTTGAGGGCGGCGGCATTCGGCTTGGCGGAGCGGGCGCGCCAGACGCGGATCATCTCTTCGAGCACATAGGCGACGTCACCGATGATCGGCAGATCGACCTTGACGTTCTTGTTGATCGATGAGGGGTCAATATCGATATGAATTTTCGTCGAATGCGGTGAAAAGGCATCGAGACGTCCGGTGATGCGGTCATCGAAACGGGCGCCGACGGCAATCATGACATCGCAATCATGCATCGTCATATTGGCTTCATAGGTCCCATGCATGCCGAGCATTCCCAGAAACTTGTCGTCAGCGGCCGGGAACGCGCCAAGACCGAGCAACGTGGAGGTAATCGGGTAGCCGGTCGCCGCGACAATGTCGCGAAGGAGCTGGCTTGCCACCCTGCCGGAATTGATAACGCCGCCACCAGTGTAGAAAACCGGACGTTTGGCATTCGCCATAATCTCTACGGCCTCGCGAATGGCCGTCTCGTCGCCTTTCATGCGCGGCTGATAGGTCTTGTGGACGACATTGGTGCGGCCGACGTAATTCTCGGTTGCGAATTGGATGTCCTTCGGAATATCGACGACGACGGGGCCGGGACGTCCGTTGGAGGCAACGTAGAAGGCCTCA
>CAYWBS010000188.1:0-6322 GCA_964456215.1 uncultured Hyphomicrobiaceae bacterium | reverse complement strand
GCGGCTGATATTCGCCTGTCGTGGCATCGCGAAAGATCAGGCCATCCCAACCGAGATGGCCCATGACAACCAGCTCGCGGGTCCGGTTATAGTAGGGATCGACGACACTGACTTCGCGATCGGTGGACCAGTTAAGTGTATCGTCCGATTTTCCGGCCCACGCTGGACCTGCGGCAAAGGCGATCGCCGCAGCGAACGCTCCCGCCCGAATAAAGGCGCACAATTTGTACAACTATTCCTCCATTATGCTGACTGCTCCGGGGTCGACAGAGCCACGATTGCACTAAAGTGATCTGGATTCAAATCTGCGGGGCAAAGAGTGGTGAGGCCGCAGTAGGTCGTTTGTTCAAGTTTCTGTCCCGTCCCGAGGGAAAATTGTTGTCCATACGCACAATCCGGGCGGAGCATCTTGAGAACTCGTATTAGAGCTTAATATATTCTGTTAATCTTCAAGAGCTTAATGACCACAACAAATGACGTCAAGCCGGACCGGACAAGGCAGGGAATTTGAGGGCCGACCGGCCGCGCCGGTTTTGAATAGTGAAGGCCTCGCCATCGCCGCCGTTCAAATACCGGTTTACATGCCGCGCCGGACCGTTGATAAGGTCAAAAACAAAATCGTACCTCTCGTTATCGAAACGGCGCGCGCGATTTCCGGCTCCTATTTCCTCAAGAACTAATCGAAAAGAAGCCAACGAGACATGTCTGATCGGGCCCGCGTGTTGGAGGCAGCGCCATGGCGGCAGGACCCGGTGGCCTGCGCCTCGTGGATGGTTCTGTCCTGCGCGCTGCTTGCCGGTCTCGGCGTCATCGGGCGCTATGCGGCGATCTCCGGTGTTCCACCTTTTCAAATCGTCTTTCTCCGGGTCTTGTTCGCGTTCATTACACTGTTGCCGCTTGTCTATATTCGCGGGCTGTCTTTTGTGAAGACAACGCAGCTGGCCACTTATGGATGGCGCGTGATATCCGGCACGGCCGCCATGCTCACATGGTTCTCGGCGCTGGCGTTGATCCCGGTCGGCCAGGTCACCGCGATCAGTTTTCTGGCGCCGCTCTTCGCCACGGCGGGCGCGGCCCTGTTTCTCTCCGAAATCGTACGCCTGCGCCGCTGGCTGGGGACGCTCGTCGGCCTTCTCGGCGCGCTTGTTATCTTGCGCCCCGGTTTTGCTGAATTCAGTCTCGGAAGCTGGCTCGCCGTCGCTTCCGCTGTTGCCATGGGCGTTTCAACCTTGTTCATCAAGCACCTCACCAATGGCGACGATCCCGATAAGATCGTGTTCGTCTCATCGGCGTTCATGACGCCGCTGACCCTTGTTCCGGCGCTCTTGGTCTGGCGGTGGCCGGAGGCACATCTTTGGCCCTACCTGCTCGCCATGGGCCCGGTCGCAACATTGGGCCATGTCTCGCTCGCCCGCGCCTTCGCGGCGGCCGATGCCTCCTTCGCCATGAATTTCGATTTCGCCAGACTGCCCTTTGCGGTGCTGTTCGGTTTTCTGGTGTTCGGGGAGATTATCGATCTTTGGACCTGGATTGGCGCCGCGATTATCTTCGCGGCAAGCCTCTATATCGTCCACCGCGAGGCCCGGCTCAAGAAACCGCTGGCGAGCATGAGCGTCGGCCCGACTTCGCCGCGCGTCTGAACGAGAGTTCCATGGGCGAACCACGCCACGAAGCGCGCCCGATGATGGCGATCCGGAGGATTCAGCGGTGCAGCGGACGCTGCGTCGTCCTTGATTTGCTCTCAGCCGCGAGGTCGTCCAACCGGGCTTCGAGCGCCGCTATTTGTTTTTCGAGACGCTCATTCTCCTCGCGCGCCTTCCGGGCCATCAGCTTGACGGCCTCGAACTCTTCGCGCTGGACGACATCGAGTTCGCGGAGAATGCGCTCGGCCTGGCCACGCATAAGGCTTTCAAACTCGCCGCGAACGCCTTGCGCGGCGCCGGCGGCGTCGGTCATGAGCTTGGCAAGCTCGTCGAATAGGCGATTAGTCGTTTGTGTCATGTGAACCGACCTTGATTAACGCGATCACGAGACCGATGGCCGATCCTGTGGCCTGTCTCTTCATGCTACTATGCGGGCAAGGCAGCGTCCCTTCAAGGCCCTCGGACGATTGTCCGCTCCCGCTTGACAGGCGGCGGGGGCCGCGCGAAGGTCCCGCCTGCGCCGATCCGTTTCTCCCCATGGCCCTCCGAACGGGCACACTTCGCCGGAACCGGAGAGGCAATAGCAACGGCCCGGCGGCGGAAAATGGTCAGAGGTTTAAAGAAGGCCGGCGGCAGCGGCACGAATTATCCCAATCCAGCCGTGAGGGCCTGATCGTTTAACGGGCAGCATGCCGAATGAGCTTATTTGCCGGTCTTTTCGTCCTCCCCTACCCGGTCATCAACCCCATTGCCGTCGAGGTCGGCTCCGTTGCCATCCGCTGGTATGGCATCGCTTACATGGCGGGCCTGCTCCTCGGCTGGTTCTATATCCGCAAACTTCTTGGCGATTCGGAACTCTGGACAAACAAGCCGCCAATGGTGCCGGAGCTCGCCGACGATTTGGTCCTTTGGGCAACGATCGGCGTCGTTGCCGGCGGCCGGCTGGGTTTCGTCCTTTTTTACGAGCCTAGCTTTTACCTCGCCAATCCGCTGAAGATTTTTGCCGTTTGGGAAGGGGGAATGGCCTTTCATGGCGGATTGATCGGAACCGGACTGGCGATTTATCTGTTTGCCAGGCGGCATAAAATATCCTTCCTTCCCGTTTTCGACCTGGCCGCGGCGGCGGTGCCCATCGGCCTCTTTTTTGGCCGCATCGCCAATTTTATCAACGCCGAGCTCTGGGGACGGGTAAGCGATGTTCCCTGGGCCATGGTGTTTCCCGGAGCGGGCCCGCTGCCGCGCCATCCGAGCCAACTCTATGAAGCCGCGCTTGAGGGGATCGTTCTCTTTGCCGTTCTCAGATTTTTCACCCATAATCGCAAGGCGCTTGCCAGACCTGGCAAGGTGGCCGGAATATTCCTGGCCGGTTACGGGCTGGCAAGGATCGTTTCGGAAGTCTTCAGAGAGTACGATCCGGCGCATGTGTTCGCGGCCGGTCCCTTTACGGCCGGCATTGTCTATTCGATACCCATGGTGCTCCTCGGAGCCTATTTCATTTACCGGGCCGAACGGCGGAGCCCGCCACCGGCATGAAATCCAAGCCCGCATACCATGAACCACCGGCGGGAAGCGTGAATATGCCGGAAAAGGCGCGGTCTCTGAAAGACCGCCTGAGGCAGGAGATCGAGACCGGCGGGCCGATTACCGTCGCGGCCTTCATGGCGGCGGCGCTCGGCGATCCGGACGAGGGCTATTACCGGCAACGCCAGCCTTTTGGCGCCGGCGGCGATTTCGTGACCGCGCCGGAGATCTGCCAGATATTCGGTGAGCTGATTGGACTGTGGACGGCGGAGGTTTGGCGCGCCATGGGTGCCCCGGCGGCCTTCCGGCTCATCGAACTCGGTCCCGGACGCGGCACTTTGATGAACGATGCGCTCCGCGCGCTGGCCGTGGTCCCGGAGGTGCTCGACGCCGCGGAGCTTCATTTCGTTGAAACGAGCCCGCGCCTCGGTGCCGAACAGCGGCGGGTGCTCGCCGCCGGTCCGCTGCGCCCCGTTTGGCATGGCAAGCTCGAAGATGTTCCCGCCGGTCCGGCGATCATCATCGCCAATGAATTCGTCGACGCCATTCCCGTCCACCAATTCGTGCGCCGGAAAACCGGCTGGCACGAACGCTGTGTCGGCCTGGCGGCGGGTGGCGGCTTTGTCTTCACCGAGCGCGAAGCACCCCTCGACGCTCCGGAGACCTTCATTGCCGGCGAACTGCTGTCCGCCGAAATCGGCTCGATCGTCGAGACGCGCCCCGGCGCCGACCAATTAATATCCGAATTCGCCGCGCGTGCCAAAATGGCGGCCACGGCGGCGCTGATTATCGACTATGGCCACCTAAGCAGCGGCACGGGCGAGACGCTGCAGGCCATCCGCGCACACCAGACGGCCGACCCGCTGGACGCACCGGGCCGCGCCGACCTGACAGCCCATGTCGATTTTGCATCGCTCGCGCGCTCGGCCAGGAAACAGGGGCTTTCGGTTTTTGGTCCGATTTCCCAGGGCCAGTTTTTGCTCGCCTTGGGCCTCGCGGAACGGTGCGAGCGATTGCTGGCCTCGGCGGCGCCCGAACAGGCGGCGTTACTGTTATCGGGCGCAAGGCGTCTCGTTGATCCGCGCGAGATGGGAGACCTCTTCAAGGTCCTGACCGTCACAGACCCGGCCCGTCCGCGGCCGCCGGCTTTTCCCTAGAGCAAATCCCTGAAGGCGCTCTGCCTGCCACACCCCCGGCTCTCCAGTCGTTGGCCGGTTTGACCTCCAAATTCAAATCATCAATCTATATCTAAATCTAACCTAAGATGCCGCGAGACCAAGTCGCCAAGGAATGATCCATGTTGCAATCCGAATTGCTGAATGCCATCGACGGCGTCGATCACGGCTTTTTCACCAGAGAGGGCGGCGTTTCCGGTGGCGTCTACGCCTCATTGAATTGCGGTTTCGGATCCGGCGATGTCCAGGCGCATGTCGCCGAAAACCGGAACCGGGTCGCCGTGCGGCTAGGCGTTGATGGCAACAGGCTGATCACGCCGCGCCAGTCTCACAGCGCCAAGGCCGTTACCGCCGGGAACGCTTGGAAGATCGGCGATTCGCCCGCCGCCGATGCCATCGTCACCTCCAAAAGGGGACTTGCCATCGGCGTATTGGCGGCTGATTGCGCCCCGGTTCTGTTCACGGACCCGCGGGGCGGCGTCATTGCCGCGGCCCATGCCGGCTGGCGTGGCGCCCTCAACGGGATTTTGCAGGCGACGGTCGCCGCGATGGAAGAGCGTGGCGCCCAGCGGGGCCGGATCGTCGCGGCGATCGGACCGGCGCTCTCGAAGGCCGTATATGAAGTCGGCTTTGATTTTCGCGATGAGTTCGTCAAGGCCGACGGTGAAAACGCCCGTTTCTTCGGCCCCGGTCCAACGGATAAACCATATTTCGATCTTCCAGGTTACATCACCCGGAAACTGCTTGATTGTGGAGTGGAAAGGGTCGACCCCATCGGCAAATGCACGTACGAGACCGAATCACTGTTCTTCAGTTATCGTCGATCCGTGCATCAAGGCGACGTGGATTATGGACGTCAAATCTCGGCAATCGCCCTAAAATGATGATTTTTCTGCACATCTTCAACAAATAATTGACAAAAACGCGAGTTATCCACCTACGGTGACTGGACGAAGCCATATTTGCAAGTTAGTAGATGACGGTAGGGGTACCGGCATAAAAGAATTGCTAAAGCATTTTCGCCGGAAAAGTGCGGGGTCTAAAAACAGAGGGGGTCGCCAAACGTGACGCACGTCGACGCTGCGATGGCGCAGCGCTACGTGATGCGCGCAGCGCTCATCATCGCCACAGGGCTCGCAGCTGGTGGATTAGGCGGTTGCAGCTCTGGATCATCGTTCAGTTTGCCAAGCTTCGGAAGACTCGGCGCGGAAAAACCGGTTGCCGAAACGCCGCAGCAGACCTCGGCGCCGATCGCCTTCGCCCCGGTATTCGGGGCACCGCCGGCCGTATCGCAACAGCTTTCGGGCGCGTTGGTGACGGCTGCCGAACAACAGAAGCTTGCCATTGTCAAAGACAAATCATCAACGCCGGATTATACGGTCAGAGGCTACCTCGTGGCATCGCCGGATAAGAAAGGCACGAAGCTTTCCTATGTTTGGGACCTGACGGATCAGTCCGGCAAACGGGCGCACCGCATCAAGGGTGAGGAACTCGTCACCAGCAAAAAAGGCAAATCGCCATGGGAGAGCATTGACAAAAATGCCATTGACCGGATAGCGACGAAAACCGCGTCTCAGATCGCACTTTGGCTGCCGAAACGGCAGGCGGGCGCCGCGCCGGCGAAGGTCGCGGCCGCACCAAGCAAGTCTGTTGCCTCCAGCACGCCCGCCGAACCTGCAAAGCCGAGCGTGGTGGCGGAGAACAAGCAGCAACCAGCGGCGAAGGATCCGAAATATACCGGCAGCACGGAAATGTCGGCGCCGAAACCCGATGCGAGTCAGATATTCGCGATTGTGCCCACCGTGACCGGCGCGCCGGGTGACGGCAAGGAGTCGCTCGCCAGCGCGTTAAAGAAACAGCTCGGCGCCAAGGGTATCAACGTTTCGGCCAAAGACGGTAAAACCGGCGCCTACAAAGTCGCCGGCATCGTTAAGCTTAGTTCGCCGACAAACGGCAAGCAGGACATCAGCATTGAATGGAATG
>CAYWBS010000187.1:1954-6328 GCA_964456215.1 uncultured Hyphomicrobiaceae bacterium | reverse complement strand
CCCGGAGCTCAAAAGGCGCGGCCTGATTTTCACCGGTATCGACGTGATCGGAACCTATCTCACCGAGATCAATGTCACCTCGCCGACCGGAATACGGGAAGTGAAGCGCTTTGGCGGCAACGACATCGCCGCCATGATCTGGGACGTGGTCGAGGAACAATGCAACGGCTGAGAGGCGTTTACTCTACCATCAACCCGGCGTGCCATTTCGATTTATCAACATCTTTGCATTTGTTCATGAATTGTTCTTGTCATTGTTAGGCGATAGTATATTTGACTGAACGGACTAGCGATCTTTATATTGACCTGTACAAATTGCAGGGTTTTATGAAACGCCGTGAAACACTAAATCCCTGCTACTCACGTGAAACATATTTCCGGCATTCGGTAGCAAAAGCACCAAGTCGAGCAAAATGAAGACTCCACAATGCCTGCAATGGCAGGCATTTTATCCAACATGGGCAAGATTAGAGCTTGGCTTCGGCCAGTTTTCACCATGTTGCGGCTCGCCGGTATCGGTGCAGGCGGTTTAGCTGTGGTATTTGGGCTAATAGCCGATATTTCCGGCGGCTCCACTTTTTGGTCGCTTACTCCCCATGACTGGCAGCGAGTGGGCCTCGTTTTGATCGCTCTATTTGGGGCTGCCACGCTCTTCCGGCATGAATATCTGATGCACGAGTTTGGCGAGATATGGGGGAATGAACACGCTAGAAAGCTCTTGCAGGATGGCATTCCGCCCTATCGCGATTTTTACTTTCAATATCTTTGGAATGGCAATTATGAGATCGTGAGCCGTTTCTGGCAGGCTGGCTTTGTCAACATTACAGATAGCCGTGGCAAATCCGATCTTCATATTGCGTGTGAGAAGGGCTACGCGGCCATAGCGGACGGCATAATACGTCATGGCGGCGACCCGAAACGGCCAGACAATGAAGGGCTTACTCCGCTAATGCTAGCGGCGATAGAAGGCCACAAGAAGGTTGCGGAGACTCTGTTGCAACATGACTGCGCCAAGAATGCAAAATCGGCGGAGCATGGGGTTTCGGCGCTTTTCATCGCAGCGGCTCATGGCCGTCTGAACGTTGTCAAAATTCTTCATGAAGAGGAGGTGGAGATCGATGCGTTTGACCACAACAATTTAACGCCGCTCATGGCAGCAATTGCGCAAAGTAAATGGGATGTTGCAAAATTTCTTTTGGAAGTCGGGGCTGATGCAACACGAACAGACGGTTCAGGTGCAACGGCGCTAGATCATGCTCTAGCGGCTAAGGCACCAGAAGAATTGACGATGAAACTCATGGCGTCCGGGGCAAAGGCAACAGTTCCGAGGCTAATAAAGACTGGCGGCGGATTCTCTAGAGTGGGGCATCTCAGAGTTCGCTGGAAGCACGAGAACGAGAAAGCTAGTTAAGCCGTATCTCGTTGACGCCGATAGCTTTCAGACACGCCAACATAAAAGCTGCCGTAAACTTCCCCCGACTGACCTTGTTCCGCACATTCCGTTCATTGTCATCAACTCCAACAGCTTTGAGCTTATCGACTAGCTGGGCATAGGTAATGCCATGCCTGGCCATTTCGGCGCGCAAGAGTTTTCTGGCTAGGTCTTCAAAGTCGGTTCTTTCGGGCATTTGAGTCTCGCTGGTATGATGTTTGTCATCATATAGCGTGCTTTTACCCTTGTAAAGTGTCAGAGTGTCATTATATGTAGTGCGTAAGCACGTTATAGGATGACACGACGATGGCACAACATTTCCTACTTTCCGCAAAGGCAAGGACGCTCTCTTTGCGCTCGATCTATCAGGGCGGCGAAGAGAAGGCCTACAAGACCTTTTGCGAAATCCGCTGGGCCGATACGGATGGCGAGCCGGTTTGCCCTAAGTGTGGATGCCTTGAGGCTTACGAGATCACGACGCGGCGCAAATTCAAATGCAAGGCGTGCCACCATCAATATTCGGTCACGTCCGGCACGATCTTCGCCAGCCGGAAAATGGCATTCGTCGATCTTTTGGCGGCGATCTGCATTCTGATGAACAGTGCCAAGGGCATCTCCGCCCTTCAACTGGCGCGTGACATCGACTGCCAGCACAAAACGGCTTGGGTTTTAAGCCACAAAATTCGCGAAGCCTTGGCGGCGGAAACTCATGGCTATGAGCCTTCCGGCGACGTGGAAGTGGACGGCCTCTATAATGGCGGACATATCCGCCCCGCGAACTATGCCGAAAACCGCGTTGACCGCCGCTTGGCGCAATACCAGACCGGCAAGCGCCGCGTGGTGATTGCCATGCGCGAGCGTAAGGGCCGGACGCTGCCATTCGTGGTTCGCCATGAGTCCGATGGCGTTGAGATGATCATGGAAACGGTCAAGCCCAAATCACGCCTTTATGCCGACGAAGCAACCCATTGGGACGCGCTGCACGCCAAGTTCGAAACCTACCGGATCAATCATACCGAAGCCTACTCAATCGACGGCGTTTGCACGAACCAAGCGGAAAGCTATTTCTCAAGACTTCGCCGAATGATCCGAGGTCAGCATCACCACGTCTCGCCAAAGTATCTCTATCAATATGCTGAGCATGCGGCCTGGATCGAAGACCATCGCCGATTGAGCAATGGCGCACTTGCAAGCCGTGCCCTTGGGCTGGCGCTCAAGCATCCGGTTAGCCGGAATTGGAAAGGGTATTGGCAACGGCACGCGACAACTTGACGCGGATACCGACTTGTGCTCCAAGGGAAAAGAGCCCACCGAGAAATTTCCTTGGGCAGAAACACTCAGGTGGACTCAATTCGAAATCTTGGTGTAGCGCGTAAGCGCCGAAGCCTCCAAGCAAGCGAATCTTTGTCTCATTCGCTCCAAAAGGTCAAGCGCTTTCGCGTTGCATTACGCAAACGCGGGGAATTTGGCGTGATGACTGTTGGAACAATTAAGAAAATCTTTATTGTAAACAATAAGTTACGTTTCCCTCCCCAGCACAAAATAACGCTTGACAATGAGGCGGGAAATGGCTATATGCAGTTCTATCAACACTTCTAGTTTACTAGGAGCCCCCGGAGGGCCACGTCTCTCCGGCACACTAAAACTAAATATTGGACCCGAATGCAAAACGGGTGAAGAACCGGCCTCTAAAAACAAGAAGAGGGCGGGGTTTTACGTTGACGGGTTTAATCTTTTTCACGCAATCGACGATTATGGGCAGCCACACCTAAAGTGGGTAGACCTATGGGCGCTTGCCCAGTGCATTATTAACAAGCGTGCCGAACAATTGGTGCGTGTCGTTTGGTGCAGTGCGGAATATCGTTTCGACTACAAGAAACAGCAAATTCATCGAGCCTATCAATCAGCACTCCAGGCTAAGGGCGTAGAAATCGCGTTGGGACATTTCGTGCGCGAACCAATAACCTGCCGCGCGGACTGCCAAATGGAATTCGAAAAACCAACCGAAAAAGCAGGTGACGTTAATGTTGCCCTACATTTGATTGTAGACGCCTTTGATGATCTTTACGACACGGCATATCTCGTAACCGCTGACTCAGATCAAACGGCTACGGTGGATATGTTCAAGAGGCGCTTCCCCAATAAAGAGATTATTGCAGTAGCACCACCTGGCAGAGAGCACAGCAAATACCTAATAGCTAACTCAGACGGCAATCGCACGATCTTTAAAGGGGCGATTGAAGCATGTTTGTTAGGAAAGACAGTTACCTCAAAAGGCGGGTTTGTAGCACAGAGGCCGCAGACTTATGACCCTCCGTCGGGATGGAAAAAACCTTCTCTGACTGAAGTTCGAGCGGCTCAATCGGGTGAGCAAAAACCGAAAAAAATTGGCCGGAGGCATCGAACCAAGGCCCTTAAAGTTGAAAGAAAACCGCGCCGAAAAATTATCAAGAGGTAGATGTAGATCGATTGAGTTCCCAAAGCACAAACTGCCCCGGCCCTTGTTCCGACCGGACAACCCCTTGATCACGCTTGTAACGCAAGGCGACGCCGACGCGCTTTGCCATAAGCTTTAAGAGTGGCGGATTGTTGGTATCGATGGCCCCGCTCTCGCATGACCTGAAAGGCGATCTCTCGCGTTGTAAGCGGTTCTGAGGCCTGTCTGAGGACATTCAGGATAACTCGCGTCATCTCGCCCCGCTTTGACCAGTCCTGGGGAGGGCGGAAGGATTTAGGCTTGATGCCCTGGATCTGATAATCGGGATCGAATAAGAGAAGCGTGGCGTCCAGTTTCTCCAAGGCCTCGATCATTTCGCCAAGGCGCTTGTGGGTTGCCTCGATATCGCCCGCCAGCTCGGCACGCTTTCTCACCAAGGCAGTTACAACATGTGGATCAGCCATGCGGCAAAGATAGACAAAACCTAGCAAATCAGCCAGAATCG
>CAYWBS010000187.1:0-1944 GCA_964456215.1 uncultured Hyphomicrobiaceae bacterium | reverse complement strand
CGCCTTAGTGCTCTTGCTACCGAATGCCGGAAATGCTCGAAGTCAGCATGGTCCACTCATTGGCGGGAGAATTGGCCGGCGGCCGGATGGGATGCGCCAGGCCGTTCCGGGCTCCACATCATTCGGCCAGCATGGCCGCTCTCGTCGGCGGCGGTTCGAGACCCAGGCCCGGCGAGGTGGCGCTGGCCCATAAGGGTGTCCTTTTTTTGGACGAGTTTCCGGAATTCGCAGCCCAGGTTCTCGATTCCCTGCGTCAGCCGATGGAAACCGGCGAAACGGTGATCGCCCGCGCCAATCATCGCATTACCTATCCGTCACGGTTTCAACTGGTTGCGGCGATGAACCCTTGCTGGTGCGGACACGCGGGCGAGCCGGGGTATGCGTGCAGGCAGGGTCCGAATTGCGCCGAACGCTATCAGGCCCGCGTCTCAGGCCCGCTGCTCGACCGCATCGATTTACAAATTCAGGTCCCGGCGGTCACCGTGGTGGACCTGACGCTGCCGCCGCCAAAGGAAGGCAGCAGCGACGTTCGAAAGCGTGTTGCAGCGGCGCGGCAGCGTCAGGCCAAACGTTTCGAAGCCTTGGGCTTGAAACATGTGCGCACAAATGCCGAATGTTCCGGTTCGGTGATCGAGGAGACCGCAGGTGCTGAAGCGGAGGCCATGGCGCTGTTGCGCAAAGCGGCCGAGAATTTCGCCCTCAGCGCCCGCGGATATCACAGGACCTTACGGGTTGCGCGCACATTGGCCGATCTTGAAGGCGAAGCCACGGTGACGCGCAATCATGTCGCCGAGGCCCTGAGCTATCGCGGCGAGACCGAGCGGAAAAAAGCCGCAGCCTAGGTCCATGACTTGGAGTGTTTCCAGAAAAAGCGGGCACGGGTTTTGCGTCCGGAAATACGAAAATTCAAAGGGTTGGAGTGTTTGAGCGGTGCAACGGGAAGCCAAAACTCTCTCGCGGTTCGACCGGGACAGGATGCCGATGGAATTGGCGCCGCAAGCTTTCAGATAGGGCTGATGGTCGTGAAGATCGGCCAAACGATGGAAGAAGCGGCCGCCAGCCCCCGTCATTTGCTTTAACGGCCGGTTAAGCCTTTAAAAAACATGGTAAAATCCTGTCAAGACCGTACTCGAAGTAAGGGTTTGGCAATCAAAAGCTGATTGTCTGGTCCGTGAGGCGCGTCGCGGGCTCTCATAAGGTCAGTGGTCGGATTATCGTGCGTAAACTGTCGTCAGCAAACTCCGTAGATTGGGATAGGCGTCAGAGTACCCGTCGGGGCAGCGCGGGCGGTGCGAAATCCACCGACAGCTTCCTTGCCGTAAATCATCGCCGCAGCGGAGACATCTCCAACACAATAGCCTCGGACCGGACGATGATCTCCGTTTCGCTCGGCCTGCTCGGGCTTCTGCTCTTTGGGCTTGCCATGCCGAAATGGTTGTCATGGCTGCATTTTCATCACGTTTTACTCTCGTTCGGAATGGTGCTTGGCGTTGCCGCGATTTGTCTGTCGAGAATGCCGCGGCCAAGCATCGGCGGCCGCGACGACCAGGCGCAACGGCACGCCTTGCGTCTTGCGCAATATCTGGAGAACGGGATCGAATCCTTAAAGGATGTCTATTGGGAGTTTCGCGAGAATGAGGCCCGCTACCGGGAACTCCTCGACAATCAGCAGGACATCATCATGCGCCGCGATGCCCAGGGCCGCGTGACATTCGTTAATGATGCGTTTTGCCGGTTCTTCGCCTGCAACAACAAGCAGGTGCTGGGGCATCCCTTTGAACCTCAAATTCTCGAAGAGGAGTTTGAGGTCACCGGGGAAGACGGCGCCGCGGACCAGGTCCGCCGAAATTACTGCCAAAAGATCCACACATCGGAAGGGCCGCGCTGGTTCGCCTGGGAGGATTATGCCATCCATGGCGGCGCGCTCGAGAAGCCGGAAATTCA
>CAYWBS010000186.1:0-6366 GCA_964456215.1 uncultured Hyphomicrobiaceae bacterium | reverse complement strand
AGGACACCGGCATATGCTTCTTCCGCGTCCATGAATGATTTGCTTGCGTGGTAGCCAATCGGCTGCCAGCCGCGAGTATCCTCGACGTCGCGACGATATTCCTCGAAGCCGAATGTGCCGTCGGGCCTGACAAAGATATCTACGCAGCGGCCGCCGTCATCGGTTTCAATGGATCTTAGGACTCTGTTTGCATGGGCCATCGCTCAGACGCCGGTTGTGATTGGCAGATCTTCATTGGCACCCCATTCCGACCATGAGCCATCGTAGACCGAGGTGTGCACATGGCCGATAACGGCAAGCGCCAGGGCCAGGGTCGAAGCGGTGACGCCGGATCCGCATGTCGTGGCGACCGGCTGTTCGAGGTCGACATTGGCGGCTTTGAATGCCGCTACAATTTCGTCGGCCGATTTCAATGTTCCATCATTATTGATCAATCGATCGTATGGGAGATTTAGGGAACCCGGAATGTGTCCGGACCGCAGGCCGGCTCGCGGTTCCGGGGCTTCGCCCGAAAAACGTTCCGCGGAACGGGCATCGACGATTTGCGCCGCCTTGGAAGAGAGGAGCGCCTGCATGTCCTCGGCGTCGCGCAGCAGCTCGCGGTTCAGACGGGCGGAAAAATGGCTGGCCTGACGGACATGCGCCGGACCTGTCTCGACAGGGTGGCCGTCAGCCTTCCATTTTGGCAGGCCGCCGTTCAGGACGGCAACGTCGTTCACGCCCATCGCCCGAAATGTCCACCAAACACGGGGGGCGCTGTAGATGCCGCTATTATCGTATACAACGATCCGCATGCCATCGCCGATGCCGAGGTCCTGCATGGCGGAGGAGAACGCCAGCGGTGACGGCAGCATGTGTGGCAGATCGCTTTCGCGATCGCTGATCGCGTCGATATCGAAAAAGACCGCGCCTGGGATATGTTCTTCCAGATATTCCTTGCGGGCGTCACGCCGCATAGTCGGCAGATGCCAGGACCCATCGACAATCGCAAGGTCCGGAGCGTCAAGATGTTTGCTAAGCCATTCCGTCTCGACAAGCCACTTCCCGGCCAGATCTGGCATGATGCGCTCCCTCCCGTTCTCAGTCGCCGTTTGCTGGGGCAATGCGAACGCGCCGGTTCCGCGCAGCTCTATTCTCTATCTTCGTGACCCGCATTTTGCCGATTTCCTTGGTGCTTTTGACGTGAGTGCCGCATGAAGCGTTGGTCCTCACCTGTCTGCGATGCGCCGGCCTCCTCAGCTCCTCTTGTCCCTTTCGAGCCATTTCGGCGCCGGAAGGTTCTTGCTGTGGAGAAACGACGGATTAAAGAGCTTGCTTTGATAGCGGGTGCCATAGTCGCAGAGTATTGTTGCTATCGTGTGACCCGGACCTAAATCCCTGGCGAGGCGGACTGCGCCGGCGACATTGATGCCGCTTGAGCCGCCAACGCAGAGACCTTCTTTCTCCAGAAGATCGAAGACAAAGGGGAGCGCTTCCTCGTCCGCTATCATATACGGCTTTTCGACCTTGATATCCTCTATGATGTTCGTGACCCTGCCGAGCCCAATTCCTTCACTTATGGAATCGCCGTCCGACGGCTTCGCCTCGCCATGGGCGAACAGATTGTACATAGCGGCGCCGAGGGGGTCGGCGCAGCCGATGACTATGCCGGGATTTTGTTCGCGCAGAAAGGTTGAGGCGCCCGCAAGGGTCCCGCCTGTACCGACGGCGCAGATGAAGCCGTCGATTTTGCCTCCGGTTTGACGCCATATTTCCGGCCCGGTACTCACATAATGGGCCTTGCGGTTGTCGAGATTGTTCCACTGGTCGGCAAAGAGAACGCCATTTTCCTCTGTTTTCGCGAGGTCCTCGGCCATTTGCCGGGCGACGTGCTGGTAATTCTTTGGGTCCTTGAACGGCACGGCGGGAACTTCTATGAGTTCCGCGCCGCAGAGGCGGAGCATGTCCTTCTTCTCCTGGCTCTGCGTGTCGGGGATGACAATGCGGGTGCGGTAGCCACGCGCATTGGCAACCAAAGCCAATCCGATTCCGGTGTTGCCGGCCGTCCCTTCGACAATCAATCCGCCGGGCTTGAGATCGCCGCGCCTCTCGGCCTCAAGGATAATCTGCCGCGCCGGGCGGTCCTTGACGGACTGGCCAGGATTCATGAACTCCGCTTTGGCGAGAATTGTGCACCCCGTCATCTCCGAAGGGCCTTTCAGATGAATGAGCGGCGTGTTTCCGATCACATCGACAATTCCGTCCCGGATGTCCAAAAGGTTGGCCCTTTCTTTGAGAGTGATGAACTGTGCGGCGGGTAGCGTACAAATCGTGGCCTTCCGCTTCAACCGCAAAAAGCACGCTCGCGCCGTGATGGGCGTTGTGGCGCGATATTTGCGACCTCAATAGTGAAAACTCCGAGATCGAACGGTTTTGTTTCGATTTGAAACAATGGAGAAGGAAATTGATACATCTCCTGTTGGTGCTGGGTAGTCTTTGGCTTGGCGCGGCTTATTGGATCAATGGTGCCGCGACCGATGAAGTGATCGCTCTTTCAGCTATTCCCGTCGCCTATATCGTGACGGTTATGCTGCTTCGCACGCGGTCGCAATAGTGCCCCGCGTCGCGGCGGCCGGTGCGAATCGCATTGTCCTTTGCAGCCAAAAGTCTAAAAGCTTATCGTTGCAAAGGCGCGGTTGACCCGGTCAGCCGACCAGATTGCCGGGGCGCCCGGCGCCGCGTCCGCCGCCGATATGGTGACGCCTTGTCCCGGCCGGTCCAGAACAACCGTTCCGGCTGAGGTCGTAACCCTGACTTCTCCTTCCAGCACCAGAACGCCATAGGTTCCATCGAGCGGCCCGCCCCAAAAATCTGTGCCCCGGATAGACAGTGCCGCGACGGGCGTTTGGATCATGACTTGTCTGTCCTTGGCCTTGCTGAGTAGACCGGTGGTGAAGCGAAAAGCTCCTTTCACTGCCGCTGAAACGACATTCTCTCCGGCAGGGTTGTAGACGAATTCATCAATCACGAGGCTCGCATTTTCGCCAAGGGTGATTTTTGTATTGTCGATCAAGCTGACTTCGAGGCGCGCCCTGGCGCCGGTCATTAGGACATCCTTATGATGGACTGGCATTCCGGAAGCGGCGACTTGCGTCTTGCCTTGCAAAGAGATATTGGCCAATGGGCGGATTTTGCTCACGGCTCCGACCTTCTCTGCAATGGCGGCAAGGCCCAAGGCAGGGAGCAGCGCCGGTCCGGCGGCAATTCCGGCCACGACAATAAGCGCTCTGGCAACATTTAGAACTCGCATCCTCACGATCCTTTCCTTGATTCGCCCACGGAGAACGCCTTCCGCTTTCCCGGTGCCGATAGACGCAGGTCAGCCGCGCCGAGATGCGGCATGGCTATTATATCAGCTGTGGTCGGACTTTCCTGGTCCAGGGCGAGCCTTGCGTACAGTTTGCGCAGCTTCCATATTGGCATTCTATCGCTGACGCCAAGGGCGAACAGGCTAGCGCCTCAAGACTCGGCTGTGATATAGATCGCGCCAGGCTGGCGGCGGATCGGCGCCTGCCCGCGCGGGCGTGGTGAAATTTGGTAGACACGCCAGATTTAGGATCTGGTGGCTTCGGCCGTGGGGGTTCAAGTCCCTCCGCCCGCACCACAACCTAAATGCTGTTCCAACCCACCGGCCATAGGGCCATGTGACCCAACCATTCCGGACTAACAAGATGCAGGTGACAGAGACATTATCGGAAGGCTTGAAACGCGAGATCAAAGTTGTCGTCGAGGCAAAGGAACTCGATGACCGGCTATCGCAGCGCCTTGAGGAGTTGAAGGATCAGGTCCGGATCAAGGGCTTTCGCCCCGGCAAAGTCCCGGTTGCGCATCTGCGCCGGGTCTATGGCCGCTCGGTCATGGCGGAAATCATCCAGCAGGCCCTGAACGAAAGCGGCCAGCAGGCGATAAGCGATCGCGAAGAAAAACCGGCGTTCGAGCCCAAGGTTGCCCTTACGGAAGACACTCATGAGATCGAACAGGTCATGGAAGGCAAGGCGGACCTCGCATTTACGCTTTCCTTCGAGGTTCTGCCGCCGATCGAGGTTCGTGACATTTCCGAAATCTCCTTGGTAAAGGAAATTGCCGATGTGACCGATGAGGACGTGCAAAAAGGCATTGACCGCCTCGCTGAGAGCAGCATGTCATATGAGCCGAAAGACGGCGCGGCAGAGATCGGCGACCAGGTGACCATTGATTTTGCGGGAAAGATCGACGGTGAACTTTTCGAAGGCGGCAGCGCCGAGGACGCACCGCTTGCACTTGGCGGGAATGTGTTTATTCCGGGATTCGAGGAGGGCCTGGTTGGCAGCAAGGCCGGGGAAGAGCGTGTTGTGGAAGCGGCGTTTCCGGAGGATTACCCCGTTGATCGTCTTGCGGGCAAGACGGCTGTTTTTGATGTCAAAATCAAATCCGTGGGAGCGCCGCAGCAGCCAGCAATCGATGACGCGTTTGCAAAAGGGATGGGGTTTGAGGATCTTGAAAAACTTCGCGAGGCCGTTCGCGGCAGGATTAAGAACGAATATGACCAGGCTTCCCGCCTAAAATTAAAGCGAAAATTGCTGGATTCCCTTGACGAAAGACACGATTTGGCGCTTCCGCCAACCTTGGTCGAACAGGAATTTGAATCGGTATGGCGTAGGATAAAGGAGGAAATGGAACGCGCCGGCAGGACTTTCGAGGATGAGGGAACCACTGAGGAAGAGGTTCGTCAGAAATATCAGAAGCTTGCCGAACGGCGGGTGCGCCTGGGCCTGGTCCTCTCCGAGATCGGAACCACAAACGACATAAAAGTCTCGGAGGAAGAGGTCAAACGGGCGATGTTGGAGCAGATTCGCCAGTATCCGGGCCAGGAACAGCAGATTTTCGAATTTTATAAGAAAAACCCGCAAGCCGTTGCCCAGCTCCGAGCCCCGATCTACGAGGACAAAGTTGTTGATTTCGCGCTCGAGCTAGCCAATGTCGCGGAGAAGACCGTGACGGCGGAAGAGTTGTTGAGCGCTCCGGAAGAAGAGGGCGAAGCATTGGGCGAGGATAACGACCGCCGTGGTTCCGAAGATAGTTGAACGGCCGGGTCCGGCCGCCCGTCTCCGTCGTGTTTTTTGCTCGTGTTTTGTTTATGGCATCCGCGGATGCGTTGTGCGGAGTGATAGAGAATAGGCTTGATTTAACGGTTATTTTTCCTGCTGTTACCCGGTTTTGAGCACGGCAGCCCACCCTGAACAAGTGAATGAGAAGGAGCCGCCGGATGAGAGATCCGATCGATACCTATATGAATACGCTGGTCCCGATGGTTGTCGAGCAGACCAACCGCGGCGAACGCGCCTATGATATCTTCTCACGTCTTCTCAAGGAAAGAATTGTATTCGTGACGGGCGTTGTCGAGGACCAGATGTCTGCGCTCGTTGCTGCGCAGCTCCTTTATCTGGAGGCCGACAATCCGAAAAAAGAGATCTCCATGTATATCAATTCGCCGGGCGGTGTCATCACCTCGGGAATGGCGATATACGATACCATGCAGTTCATCCGCCCCGCCGTCGCGACGTTGTGCATCGGCCAAGCCGCATCAATGGGATCATTGCTGTTGACAGCGGGCGAAAAGGGCATGCGTTATGCGCTTCCCCACGCGCGGATCATGGTACATCAGCCGTCCGGCGGGTTTCAGGGACAAGCCAGCGATATCGAGCGCCATGCCCGGGAAATCCTGTCGGTGAGGGAGCGGCTCAACAATGTCTATTCGCGCCACACCGGTCAATCCGTGGAGACGATCGCCGAAGCCCTTGAACGCGATTATTTCATGACCGCCGATGACGCCCTTGAATTCGGCCTGATTGACGAAGTATTGGAAAAGCGCAAAATCCCCGACGAGACGGGCGGAACGGGACCAGTCACTCCGACGAGCCGGTAACACCTGCCAACAAGACCAAGCTAGCCATGTTTGGCACCAACTTGTTCACCAAGTGTTCAGTTCCCCTATACTAATCTTTTAACGGGCCACGGGCCTTCCCCCCTTGGGGAACCGGTTGCTTGGGCTTAAATAATAAGATGGTTAATGTGGACAAATGGCGAAACGCATCCAGACTTCATTATATGGCCTCCCGGTGTTGCATATTGGTCGCGAATTTGGGGCCCCGAGGGGTCCGGCAGTTAATCAATTCTTGATCAATATGGGGCTAGCATGTTCAGATTACCGCATAGGGACATAATCCCGAGATGCGGTTCACTTGCGGTTGGCTCGAATTGGGGGGTGGGACGAGGTTGTTAATGGCAACCGTGCCAACAGCGCGGGCCCGACGGATGCGACCTGAGATGATCGGATGAGCAAGGTAA
>CAYWBS010000185.1:0-6376 GCA_964456215.1 uncultured Hyphomicrobiaceae bacterium | reverse complement strand
GGCAACTGGGTCAAAGTCGTACAGCGCCTGCCGGTCCGCCTGAAATTGAAACAATCTATCGCCGAGTCGCTGCTTCGTGCCGGCATGAGTGTCGTCGTTACGGTCGATACCGGACAAAAACGCCACTGGCCCGATTTGGCGCGCGCCGCTCTGCCGTGGGCGGCGAATTCCAGATGACCGCGTTGGAAAGTGCGGCCGGGCCGGATGTCCGCCCGCAAGGCATGCGTCTCCGACTAATCACCATCTCTCTTATCCTTGCGCCGCTCCTACAAGTATTCGATACCGCGATCATCAGTATCGCCCTGAAGCAAATGCAGGGATCGCTATCGGCCACACAGGATCAGATTGCTTGGGTTCTGACGTCTTATTTGATTGCGGTTGCGGTCATGACTCCGCTGTGGGGCGCGCTAAGCGGAATCTTCAGCCGTAAGAATCTGCTTTTGACGTCTATCGGCGGATTCATGGCGTTCTCGGTCTTGGCCGGGCTGTCGGACTCATTGGCCGAGATCCTCATCTATCGGTTTATCCAGGGCGCGTTCGGCGCCGCATTGATTCCGGTTGCCCAATCCTCCTTGCTCTCGGTCTATCGGCGCGAAAACTTCAGCATTGCCATGAGCTGGTGGGGTGTCGGTGTCATGATGGGACCGGTATTTGGGCCGACGCTCGGCGGCTATATCACCGAGTACTACAGTTGGCGGTGGGCGTTTTACTTAAACATTCCTGTCGGCGTGCTGGCCTTTACGATGATTGCCTTGCTCGTGCCCAGGCCGGGAAACCGAGTAAAGAAGAAATTCAATTATTTCGGCTTTGTCATGCTCGCCATCACCGTCGCCGCAGTGCAATTCATTCTCGACCGGGGCGAACGGCTCGACTGGCTTTCTTCGACAACGATAGTGCTGCTTTGCTTTCTCGCCGCATCGGCGCTCTGGGTTTTCATCGTAAACTCCCTGACGTCGCCTATACCCTTTGTCGATCCCGGACTGTTCCGTGACCGGAACTACCTGTCTGGAGTTGTGCTCCGAGTCCTTTTTGGCGCCATGCTTTTCGGCAGCCTTGTTCTCGTGCCGCCATTCCTGCAGAATCTCGGCGGCTATCCTCTTCTCGATAGCGGGATATTGATGGCGCCAAGAGGCGCCGGCGCCATGTTCGCAGCGCTGTTTCTTGGACGTCTGCTAAAGATTATAGATCCGCGAATGGTTATCGCGTTCGGAATGATCGTTGCCGCAAGCACCATGTGGCTGTTCTCGACATTTACGGAAGACATCGACGCGACGACCGTCATCATGGTCCATTTCATCCAGGGGATTGCATTCAGCAGCTTCATCATCCCGGTGAACAGCATTGCGTTCTCGACGATCAGTCCGGAACAGCGCGATGTCGGTACAGCTTTTTATGCGCTCCTGAACAATATCGGCCGCAGTCTTGGCATCGCTTTTCTGGCCAGCTATCTGGCGCGCAACACTCAGGTAAACCATGCGATCCTCAGCGAGCATATTACTCCGTTCAACGACGCATTTAGACATCTCGGCCTACCGGACGTCCTTAGTTTTTCCGATCCGGCCGGACTCATGGCGGTTAATCGCCTTGTCACACAGCAAGCCGAACTGCTGTCCTACATCATCGACTTTCAGCTTCTTACCGCGATCATCCTCTTTTGTTTGCCCGTCATATTCCTGATGCGCAACCCGCTGCGACCAAGAAGGGCGGCAAGCATTGCCGGGTGATGATGGATGGTGCGAACGGAACTTGAGGCACGATCGAGGCAGACTAAAGAAAATCTGCAAGTGCGGACCTCAGAGGCGTTTGAATTATGTCTGGTGCGCGGCGCACATAGTTGAGAGCCTTCTCGCGTCGGTTCGCGTCGAGGTTCTCTAGATAATTGTGAGCGGCGGCAACCGAAAAAGGTTCGCCCACTTTACTTTCAAAGTTACTGGGGAGGTCGGTCCAGACCACACCATCAATCGCGTGATCGGTGGCCCAATATTGAATCGAGTCAAAAGAATCACGATCGCGAAAGTGCGATCCTCTATTTCGGCTGCAGTAGCCAATATTTCGCGCATTCGTCATCTCGCGCTTCCGAAGATCATTTACAGCGGCTTCCACACTTGGGCGCCGACTGAAACAATAGGCGACGACTGTGGGAACGCCGTTTTCTGGATCAATGACGAGAGTTAGTGCTCCCCCACGAGACGCAGATATGCGGGAAAACTCTATCCTTAGTTCCGGCCCATCATAGAGCCACGGCCCATGCCAATAGTTGAATTCTTCAACATCTTCCCACAACAATGAGCCCCAACCAAGCAGGGCAATTCGCTCAACCATTTTGCTTTTTTGGAAGAGGCTTTTTAGGCGCTCGACAGGCCGCCAAGCTAAGTATGATAATTGGAGCGATCAATAGAGATGCTAAAAGTGGAGAAAGATTTAAGCAGAGCTGTCTCAGGCTCAACATCAAGCCAACTGCACCGAGCCACACTCCCAAGAGGGCAAGCCGCAAACTTAAACGTACAACAATATCGGGATGATGGGCTGTTGCTCGAAGATCCCGCCAGCCCCAAAGGCCAAATCTCTTAACGCAGAGTTTTTGTCTGTCAGTGATGTCGTCTTCTTCCGTGGTTTTTCGAATTCCCAGAGCGTCACGATACCATCCGCCCATCACGATGGTTGGTTGTCCCCCACAAAATTTTTCCTTGATGTTAAAAGTGCACTTTTGTGCATTGTATTCACGTAGAAAATTTTTATCGAATTCACGCACCTGGCAAAATATGCTGCGTTTTCTCTCAGGATTGGTGATCTTCACTACGGTGCGGGACGCGATTCCATCCATCCAAACCCAGCCCTGGTTTGTTTCCTCGTGCAAAGCAGCGCGGATTATGTAGTCCTTCATGCTACCTAGTCTAAATCGATTCGGTCAAACGAGCATTGAAGGTCCGCTGGCGTGCTATGAGCTCTGTCTACCCCTTCGCCATTTCCTTCGCCCAGCTATCCCTGAGCGTCATGGCGCGGTTGAGCACCAGATGTCCGGGCGCCGCATCCGGATCGCGGGCAAAGTAGCCGAGCCGCTCGAACTGCACGGGCTCACCGGCTTGCATATCCGCAACGCTCGGCTCGATCTGACAGTCCTCAAGCACCGTCAGCGCGTTCGGATTGATTCCGTCGAGAAAATCGTCGCCGAGCGACGGCTCCTCATCTTTGAACAGCGTGTCGTAAAGCCTGACTTCGGCGGCGATCGCATGCGCGGCCGAGACCCAATGGATGGTCCCCTTGACTTTCCGGCCGTCGGGTGCATTGCCACCGCGCGTCTCCGGATCGTATGTGCAGATCAGCTCGATCACCTCGCCGGCGTCGTTCTTAATGACGTCCTTGCACGTCACGAAATAAGCGTAGCGCAGCCGCACTTCGCGTCCCGGCGCCAGGCGGAAAAATTTTCGCGGCGGCTCCTCCATGAAGTCATCACATTCGATATAGATCTCCCGCGAAAACGGAACGAGGCGCGTGCCGGCGCTTTCGTCATTGGGATTATTGACCGCTTCCAGCTCTTCCGACCGGCCCTCGGGATAGTTTTCAATCGTCACCTTCAGCGGATCGAGCACGGCCATCTTGCGCTCGGCCGACTGGTTCATGAGATCGCGGGCGCAGCTTTCCAGATAGGCGAGTTCCACCAGATTTTCGCTTCGCGTAATGCCGACGCGTTGCACAAAGTCGCGGATGGCTTCAGGAGGAATGCCGCGTCTTCTGAGTCCCGAAATCGTCGGCATGCGCGGATCGTCCCAGCCGCGCACATGCCCGCCCTCGACGAGTTGTATGAGTCGCCGCTTGGAGAGCGCCGTATGGGTGAGATTGAGGCGCGAGAATTCATATTGGCGGGGCGTGGACGGCACCGGCAAGTTTTCGATGAACCAGTCATAAAGCGGCCGGTGATCGGCGAATTCCAGGGTGCACAGCGAATGGGTCACGTGCTCGATGGCGTCCGACTGGCCATGGGCGAAATCATATGTGGGATAGATGCACCATTTGTCGCCGGTACGCGGATGTGGCGCGTGGAGGATGCGGTATAAGACCGGGTCGCGCAGATTGATGTTCCCTGATGCCATGTCGATTTTCGCCCGGAGCACGCGGGCGCCGTTCGGAAACTCCGCCGCGCGCATGCGGCGGAAGAGATCAAGATTCTCCTTAACGGTCCTGTCGCGGTAGGGGCTGTTGCGGCCGGGTGTCGTCAGCGTTCCCCGGTGCGAGCGGATCTCGTCGGCGGACAAGTCGTCGACATACGCCTTGCCTTCTTGAACCAGATATTCGGCCCACTCGTAAAGCTGGTCGAAGTAGTCCGACGCAAAATAGAGATGGTCCCCCCAGTCGAAGCCGAGCCAGCGCACATCTTCCTTGATGCTGTCGATATATTCCTGTTCTTCCTTTGTGGGGTTGGTGTCGTCGAGCCGCAAATGGCAGCGGCCGCCGAATTCCCGGGCAATGCCGAAATTCAGGCAAATGGATTTCGCATGGCCGATATGGAGATAGCCATTGGGCTCGGGCGGAAAGCGGGTGACGACCGACTTCGTCCGCCCCTCTTTCAAGTCGCTCGCAACGATGTCGCGGATGAAATCCCGAATGCCTTCGTCCGCCGCAGTAACCGCATCGCTCATTGATCAGAATTCCAGCCGTCCAAGGCCAGATCTCGCTCTCCGTAGGCAATTCACGAGGACCTTCTTTGGAAGAAAAGGGTGCCCACGTCAAGCGAGGCCAGCGTCTGCGAATAAGTTGGCCATACCGCTGTATGGCCATACCGAAGAGAATTATCTGGTCAGCCCGGAGGAATTGCCTCGATCACATCCCGCCATATTTGAAACCGATTGACAGACGATAACGATCCCGCTTCTAATGCGTGTATGGGGCATGCGAACGCCCCGTGAGGCGGCAGCCCAAGAATCGCGTCCATCGGAAACCTGGATAAGGAAGGACGCCTCATGCCGTCACCCACACAAATTACCGTGCCTCAACTTGCCCGTCTTATCGGTACACCGAAAGCGCCGATCATTGTCGATGTCCGTATCGATGAGGACTTCGATGAAGACCCGCGCCTTATCCCGACGGCTTTCCGGCATCCCTACCGGGAAATCGCGTCGCTTGTGCCTGAGCTTCGCGGCTCACATGTTGTCGTCACCTGCCAAAAGGGGAAAAAACTGAGTGAAGGCGCAGCAGCGGTTCTGCGCCATCATGGACTCTCCGCCGAATTCCTTGTAGGTGGCTCCGTTGCCTGGCGTGATCAGAAGGAACCCATGGTACCCTTTTCGAAACTGCCGCCACTGAATGGCGATGGCCGCACGGTCTGGGTTACAAGGCACCGGCCGAAAATCGACCGGATCGCGTGCCCCTGGCTGATCCGCCGCTTTGTCGATCGCAACGCACAGTTCCTGTTCGTCTCGCCGCCGGAAGTCCTGGATGTCGCCGAAAAGTTCGCGGCGACTCCCTTTGACGTGGAGGACGTGTTTTGGAGTCACCGTGGAGACCGCTGCACATTCGACACGATGATCGAGGAATTCGCGCTTGAGTTTAAGACATTGAAACGGCTTGCAATTATCGTCCGCGGCGCCGACACCAACCGTCACGACCTTGCGCCACAGGCGGCCGGATTGCTCGCCGCCTCGCTGGGGCTTTCGCGTATGTACAGGGACGATCTTGCCCAGCTTGAAGCCGGCATGCTCCTGTACGATGCTTTCTTCAGATGGTCGCGCGACGCGGTCGAGGAAGGCCATGATTGGCCGTCGGCCCTGCACCGGAGCTAGGACGATGACGGAGATCAATATTCAGGCGGAGCAGGCGGGCCGGCTCCACCCCTCGCCGATGGAAGCGCTTTGGACATGGGCGCAAATCGGCATTCTCTCATTCGGCGGCCCGGCGGCCCAGATCGCGCTGATGCATCGCGTGATCGTCGAGGAGAAAAAATGGCTGAGCGAACGGCAATATCTCAATGCGCTTAGCTTCTGCATGCTCCTGCCCGGGCCGGAAGCCATGCAGCTTGCGACCTATTCCGGATGGCGTCTGCACGGCGTCCTCGGGGGCCTGGTGGCCGGCCTCCTCTTTGTTGTTCCCGGCGCGCTCGTGGTCCTGGCGCTGGCCATGACATATGCGGCCTTCGGCGGCGTGCCGACTGTCGAGGCGGTGTTCTTCGGCATCAAGGCCGCCGTTCTGGTCATCGTCGTCGAAGCCCTGATCAGGATTGCAAAGAGGGCTTTGTATCGGACCGAGCATTGGTTTGTAGCGGCTGCAAGTTTCGTCGCGATTTTTTTCCTGGCGCTGCCGTTCCCACTCATCGTGTTTCTGGCCGGGCTCTATGGCTTTGTGCGCATGCCTGCGGCTGAGGGGCCGGAGACCACCACGCCGA
>CAYWBS010000184.1:0-6383 GCA_964456215.1 uncultured Hyphomicrobiaceae bacterium | reverse complement strand
GGCGTCGACAGCCGGACACAGGCGGTTATCGCCCTCGGCAAGATCGAGGGCAGCGAGTGGCAAAAACAGGCTGGTTAGGGCAGCTTCCGATCAAATGGATCTATTTGGTCGGAATATGCTCTTGGACGATCCTCGCGCTCCGGGCGACTATTGAAGCCCGATCATTTGCGATTACTCGGCGGCGGCCGTACGGCGCATGACGGACTGGCTCAGGAAGGCGCGGAGCTGGGCGGGTTTGACCGGTTTGCGCAAAAGCGGCAATCCCATGGCGCGGATTTCATCTTGAACTTCGGGGGATCGATCTGCGGTTACGACGACGGCGGGAACGTCTTTGCCAATCGCGGTACGGATTTTGCGGATCGCTTCGAGCCCTGTTCCGTCATCCAGATGATAATCCACGACTATAACATTGAGCTCGTTCTTGTGGCGGCTGGCGTGCTCTATGGCGTCCGAGATGTTTATGGCGCGAAACACCCGGCATTGCCAGCCGGAAAGCAGCGTGTCCATTCCATCGAGGACGGCCGGCTCATTGTCGATGCACAGAACGGTTTGGCCGACAATCTGACCGATCCGCGGCCGAACCGGCGCCGCTTCCTGCACGGCGAAGGCGGGTTCGGCCACCGGCAGGGCGATTGAAAACATCGATCCTTTGCCGACTTCCGACCTCAGCGTTATCGGCTGATCGAGGACCCGCCCAATCCGCTCGACGATAGATAGGCCGAGACCCACTCCATGCGGCATTTGCGGCCCGGTCGTGTGACGTTGAAACTCCTTGAATATCAGGGCTTGCTGATGTCTGGGAATACCGGGTCCCGTGTCCCAGATTTGAACGACGATTTTGGCGCCCTGAAGCCGGCACCCCAAAAGCACGCGTCCCTGATCGGTATATTTGATGGCATTGGAGATGAGATTTTGCAGGACGCGGCGCAGCATCCGCCGGTCAGAGCGAACCGACCAGCTTGAGTCGATCACGCGCAGTTCAAGCCCTTTCTCCTTCGCCTGAGGCGAAAATTCGAGTTTCAACTGGTCGAGTAGCTCTTTGATCGAGAATACGGTCATTTCCGGCTTCATGGCGCCGGTGTCGAGCCTGGAGATATCAAGAAGCGCGTTCAGAATATCCTCGACGGCTTCAAGCGAGGCATCGACATTGGAGACCAAGCGGCCGACTTCGCCCTGCAATCTGCGCTCCGTTAGACTGCTCGCAAAAAGTCGCGCGGCGTTTAACGGTTGCAGGATGTCGTGACTGGCGGCGGCGAGAAAGCGCATCTTGTCCAAGTTGGCTTCATCGGCCTTGGACTTTGCAAGCGCCAGTTCCGCATTGACGTTCATCAGCTCCGCCGTGCGCTCGCGAACGCGCCGTTCCAGCGTTTCATTGGCGCGCGCCAGCGCGTCGGCCGCGGCGACCTGGCCGGTGATGTCGGTATAGGTCGTGACGATGCCGCCCTGGGGCATCGAATCGGTCTGGATTTCGATGACTTTCTTGCCGCCGTCCAGGCGCTCTTGGAATGCTTCCTTCGAGACGGCGTATTTTTCGATTCTGTCGGATACGATATCTTCAATTGATGCCTCGCCGTTATGACCGCTCATGGCGACAAATCGGATGATTTCATCGAGCGGCACACCGACGCGGCCAAGTTCCGGGGGGAGCCCCAAAAGTTCGCGGAATTGGTGATTCCAGCAAATGAGCCGCAAATCCTCATCGAAGACACTTATGCCCTGTTTGACCTGATCGAGCGCCGATTGCAGGAGATCACGATTATACTGAAGCGCTTCCGAGGCGTCGTCGAGAAGCTTGAGGGCGGTTTTGGGACCGACATTTCTTCGCCTGAGAAGCAGGGACAGAACCAGCCTGGAGGACGCGGCGCCGATCGCGCTCGCGAGCAGATGCTCGGTAAAGCGGAGCAGATGAACGTCTGCCTCGGAGTGCGGAAAAAGATTGATGCCGCGCTTGGCGGCATATTCGATAAACGATCGCTCGGTGCGCTCTTCGCCGAGATAACGGGCCGCGGTTCGCTTAAGCGCATCGATGGTTACGGAAGTACGCGAGAGCCGGAAAGCAGGCGCCGGGGCCAGCGGAAATTCACCATATATGAACGCATTCGCCTGGAGACGTTCGATCGGCCGTGGCGGCCTCATGAGCGAGAACCCGATATAAGCGAAAATATTCAGAAAGATACTCCAGATCACGCCATGGGTGAGTGGCTCAAAACTGAGATTGAACAGCATTTGCGGCCGCAGCATACCGATGCCGAATGGACCTTGCTGGAGGAACTCCTGGGAGACCAGCCCGGCGCCTGCGAGCGACGGCAGCAGCAGAGTGTAAGCCCAGACAGCGAAACCGGTGAGGATGCCCGCGATGGCCCCGCGCGCCGTCGCACGGCGCCAAAGCAGACCCCCGAAAAAGGCGGGAGCAAACTGCGCGATCGCGGAAAATGACAAGAGGCCGATTGACGCAAGCGCATATGAGTCGCCAATCAGCCGGTAGACCGCATAGCCGAGCAAGAGGATCGCGAAAATCGCCGAACGCCTGATGATAAGCAGGAGCGATCCCATATCCTCCCGGTCCGGGCGGCCGGGCGCTCTGCGGTGCAGGATGAGTGGAATGACGAGATCGTTGCAGACCATGATCGACAGGGCGACGGTGGCAACGATCACCATTGCCGTTGCCGCGGAGAGTCCGCCGATAAAAGCCAGTAGAGTTACCATGTTCGCGCCGGCCGACATGGGCAGGGCGAGCACGAACATGTCGGCATCGACGTTGCCGTCCGGAAACGTCAACATTCCGGCAATTGCGATGGGCACGACGAAAATATTGATGAGTACGAGATAGAGGGGAAACAGCCAGGCGGCCACATACACTTCGTTCTCGGCGTTGTTCTCGACCACGGCAACGTGGAACTGGCGGGGCAGCAACAGGATGCAGACCAGGCTGAGAAACGTAACAGTCAACCAGGTTCCGCCATTGAAGCCGCCCGAAAACAGGCTGGTGATGCGCTCGCTTCGACTGGCCTGTTCGATCAGGTCGCCGAGGCCGCCGAACATGCCAAATGTGATGAATGCGCCGACGGTGAGAAAGGCGAAAAGCTTGACCACCGACTCCGTGGCAATGGCCAGCATCAGGCCTTCCTGGTGCTCCGTCGCATCAATATGGCGCGTTCCGAACAGGACCGAAAATGCCGCCATGGCAATGGCGATGAGAAAAGCCATATCGCCAAGAGGCGAGCCCGGCGCGACGATATCGGTTGGCACGCCGACGGGTCCGACCACCGTTGTCACGGATTCCGAAACGGCTTTCAATTGGAGTGCGATGTAGGGCAGGATACCGGCGACCGCAATCACCGTAACGGTCGCCGCGAGGCTCTGGCTTTTGCCGTAGCGCGCCGCGATGAAGTCTGCTGTCGAAGTGATATTATGGGTTTTGCTGAGCCGGACAATACGGCGCAGGAAAGGCCAGCCGGCGCCGATCATGAGGCTGGCGCCCAAATAAACGGGAATGAAATCCAGGCCACCTCTGGCCGACAGTCCTACGCTCCCGAAAAAGGTCCAGGAAGTGCAATAGACGGCAAGGGAAAAAGCGTAAATGAAAGGGCGTCCGTTGCTGCGCGGAGCGCTGCGGGATTGCCGGTCGCCGTAATGGGCGACGGCGAACAAGAAACTGACATAGGCAAGGGCCGCGCAGAGAATTATCCAGCCGTCAATCATTGGAGACTCTCACAACACGCGCCCTGACTTGCGGCGGCAATACATCGTCAACCCGGTGACGTTCAAGGCGCGCCGTTCAACCGCCGGCCTTGTGGATGAACTCTAGCACATTTGCCGCCCCAATCCGAACCTCTTGCAAGCGCCGAAAATGTCACCAGGCGGAAGAGAGATGCCATTCTAGAGATGCCATTCTCTTGTCAATCCGGTTACTGCAAACGGCGGCAACGCCAACCCCTCCGATGCGACAGCTTCGGCCGGTGCCGCCTGTCTACCCCGAAGGCTCCGGAATAATCGCCATTCTTTCCACGCCGTTGCACAGCATCCCATATTGTGCGCTATATTTCAAAGAGTTAATATCGATACACGTTCGGTTCAGAGAGACGATGAGGGACGTCGGACAGGAGTCTCCGCGCGCCGCGCAAGATATTTACACGCATGTCAATGGGAGGGACGGCAACCATGCAGAAAATCCTAAAGGAATTTCAGGAGTTCGCCTTGCGCGGAAATGTCGTCGATATGGCGGTCGGCATCATCATCGGCGGCGCGTTGGGGACGATCGTCAAATCCCTTGTCGATGATATTCTAATGCCGCCCATTGGTCTGTTGCTCGGCGGCATTGATTTCTCGAACATATTTACGACTTTGAGCGGACCGACGGAAAATACGCTGGAGGCTGCGAAAAAGGCAGGCGCAGTAACCATCAATTGGGGATTGTTCATCAACGCCGTCATCAGCTTTGTCATCGTCGCATTCTGCGTCTTTCTTGTGATTAAGGCGATGAACGAACTCAAGAAGCGTTTGGAGGAAAGTAGAAAGGAAGAGGAAGCGCCCGCCGCGCCGCCGCGTCAGGAAGTACTGTTGGAAGAGATTCGGGACCTTCTAAAGGCGAAGTAGGAAAGACCTCCAATTTCATTTCCGACGCCGTAACGCAATTTTGCGGAATAATGGGTAACGATCACATGTCGCGACGGGATGCACGCACCCAAAAACCGTTGAGCGGGAATTGACGCCGAATCGCGATCAGAAGGCGCTCAGCCGAGATATGCCTGTGAAAGCGCCGCTGCGATTGTGCCGTGGAGCAAAAGACTCGCTAAGATCGCGCACAAGAACGTGGTCTTGCGGCGGTCATGATGCGCAATAGCGAGTTGCTCAGATGTCAGGTCACTGAGTTGGTCATTCGCCAGTTTTGTAATCATCTCAATTTCCTTCTGCCCCATATCGGATGCGAGCATAGCCGGAGCATGTCGGGCGGCAAGTAAACTGCGGGACTTCTTCTGAATAAGCTGTGGATAAATGCGGTGAGTTCACCGCTGTGGCGGTGGTTCTTGTCGATGACCACGGTTCGCGGCGAGCCACGGAGAGCGGGACTTTGAGGCCTCAGTCTTTTTCGGGAGTTTGCACTTCAAACGCCATGCGCAGCCGGTCGAGCTGTGTGCTCAGTGGATTTTTGGCCGGTCTGGCGGTTGATTTCGGCTCTTCGTGAAGAAGCCGGTCGATCATCATGATGCGGTCATGCAACCGAAAGCTTTCCTCGATGAGTTCTTTAAGGCGATCCGGAAGCTCGTCAAAGCCATCCGTATGCTCCGTCCGCCCGACGGTCTGAAGCTTGACCTTATGCTTTTCCTCAAGCGCCTGCGCCGGCGTCATCTCGCCTTCATTGACGGCGCGGCGAATAAGAAGCCACGACGCCAGTTGCATCAAGCGGGTGGTCAGACGCATGCTTTCCGTCGCATAAGCCAGCGACGCCGAGGACGGCAGCTCTTTCGCCTCACTGCGCCCTTCACCGTCGAGATAGGCCGCGGTCTCCTCGACCAGAGCCATGCCCTCGCGAAACATTGCCGTAAATTGTTCCGAAACGGCATACTTCTCGCCGAATGCGACCGTTACGCTATCGCGATTGAGATCGCTGTCTACGCTTGAGGTGCCTGCCATTACCAACTCGCTAAACGCTACCCACGCTATGCCCAAGACAATTTAACACAAACAAGCTCGTCCGGCGGAACTTAGGCCAGATTATGGTTAATCCACATAATATCACGTTAATGGCCAGTTTCATCACCGCACGCTTTGCGGGGTGGATAAAAAAAGAGCCGCCATTGGCGGCTCAGAAAGTTAACAGGGAGGCGTCAAACAGAGTGGACAGGAGCCACTCAGCATCCAGATGACTGGATGTATGGATAATAAGGGGTTACTTCCTAACAAAGTATTAACGCCCGGGCGAATATTGCGATGCCGCTCGTTTACGCTTGAAAAACAGTCCTTAAGCAAGCCCGGCTTCCGTTCCCTGGCGGCTCGGAATCGAACGCGCGGAACTCTCTTGCCCGTGAATCCTTTTCGATTGCCGCCGGCGAATCACCTTTTGAAGACCGAATCAGCCGCCTCCCGGGAGGCCGATTTTTCAGCGAGAATTTGCCGGATTCTGGAAATTTCGGCCTCCAGTTTGGTAATCAGATCCTCCAGCTCACCGAGCGACAAGGTCGACAGATCTGTTCCGATGGCATAGTCCAGAGCTTGCTTCTTCGGTTCTAAATCTTCGCTGTCCATGGGCAATTTCCTGACATAGCTTGGCGATGTCCGGTGCACCGGATTCGTTAATTCCGCAGGCGGACTCGATGGCATTTTGGGTCATGTCGGAATGGGAATCCAGGTTAAATCGAATACGGAGAAAACGGCGGCCGGGC
>CAYWBS010000183.1:0-6385 GCA_964456215.1 uncultured Hyphomicrobiaceae bacterium | reverse complement strand
TTCGGGCGGACCGGCGGCATACTTGATTGACCACAGACAGTTTCATCTTTGACCTGCACTGAGTTATTCACCCATTGGGTAGCACCAGGGGCAGGCCTCGACGGCCGAGCGGCCGAGGGGGTCCCATTCCGAAAGGGTGGCCCAGACGGCCTCGCCTGCCTCCTGGGCCTCCTCGCGCAGCTTGGCGAAATCGACACCTGGAATCTGACCGCCTTCCATACAGATTTTGCCGTCGACAATGACCGTGTCGATATCATCGCCGATGCCGCACTCGACAAGGCTCTTCACGGGATCGCGAATGGGACCATAGCGCAGCGTATTGCGCCCGGTAAGGTCGACGATGATGATGTCGGCCAGCGCACCCGGCTCGAGACGGCCGAGATCATCCCGGCCGACGGATTTGGCGCCGCCGAGCGTGGCGGCCTGAAAGACTTCTCCGGCCGTTGCCGCGAAATAAGTATGGCTGGTGATCTTGCCCAGATAAGAGGCCGTACGCATGTTCATGATCATGTCGCGGGGATAGGTGTCGCTGCCGATCGACATATTGATTCCGGCGTCCTGATATTTGTTCCAGTTGTCCAGCACCCGGGCCCGCCTGACGATATTGATCGGGCAGTGGGAGACGGTAACGCCGGCTTCGCCCATCAGCCGCAGATCGTTGGCGACGGAATAATTGAGGTTCGGATTGTCGGCGATAAAATTGCCGTGGCCGATATTCAGCGTCGGGCGCAGCATGTCGAGGTCGTCAAGGAGTTCGATCGGCGTCAGCATATGCTCTTTGACGACTTCATAGAATTCGATCACGCTATAGGCGGCATGGGTGGCCATCGGCAGACTGCGTTCATCGGCGGCTTGCCGCGTGCGCTTCAGGAGTTCGATTAACGAGGTTTCCACCTCCCTTGGCACGAGAATGCCGCGTATGCGGCCATCGGCGGCACCGTCGTTCTTTTCGATCCATTCGAGCGCGATCTCCAGGCCGTCGAGACCAAGCTGATCATTCCTGACGCGCTTCAAGCGGCCCAGCTCATCGCCGACCCAACGCCCGCAATCATAGCCTGGGGCAAGATAAGCGCGCGTACCAAGCCGCGTTACCTCGGCCAATAAAGCGTCCTGGACTCTGAGCTGGCTGCCATATTCGATGAACGTGGTGACGCCGTTTCTGAGGAGTTCGGCAACCGTGAAAGTCGCGTTCAGCGCAAAGGCGGCTTCCGCGCCTTCGTCGCCATGCTTGAGATATCGTGGATCGCCCTTAACAATCTTTCCTTCTTTGGGAACGGAGATTTCCAGAAAAGGCTGGCCATAATACATGGGCCGGCCGGTATCCGAGATCAGACGGTGAGAGGCGCGGTGGCCGGAATGGACATGGGTGTCGATGAAACCGGGCGCCACCAGCTTGCCGCGCGCATCAATGACCTTGTCAACTTCGCCATCGAATCCCTTGCCGACGTGAATGATGCGGTTGTCCTCATAAACGACGTCGCCGTCGTGAATGAGGCGATGCGCTCCGTTGTGGTGACCGACCACCCATGTCGCTTCAATCCTGGTTCGCATCTCTATCCTCTCTGCACCAATCTAGTTCGGCAAACTCGATGGCTTTTCTTGTGCGGCAATCTTGAAACGCCATATCTGGTAAGCGAGAACACAGAGCATGACGGCGCCGCCGATGAAGTCGGTCGTCCGGTCTGGTGAAATCATCAAAGGCGCGGAACAAAAGAGGGCGGTCCGCATGAATGCGCCAAGCGGTCCGAACGCGTAGCCGCCCGACGCCGCCGCAAGTGCAATGACACCGACGAGTGCCGGGAGGATCACCGCGCCGGCGTCAAATAGCGATCCTTGCAGGAGCATCGCCGGATTCATCGCGAAGGCGTAGGGAATAAGAAATCCCGGCACCGCCAGGATAAAAGCGCGCACGCCGGTATTCCAAAGGTTTCCGCCGCTGATCCCGGCCGCGGCGTAAGCCGAAAGGGCGACAGGCGGCGTCACCATCGACAGAATCGAGAAATACAGAATAAAGAGATGAGCGGGCAGGGCGGGGATGCCCAGTTCCTGCAGGGCCGGCGCCACCAATATCGCGGACACCAGGTAGGCAGCCGAGGTTGGCATGCCCATGCCGAGAATGATTGTCAGTACCATGGCGCCGGAAAGTGAAATAGCAAGCGAGTCGCCGGCAAGGTCCAGAAGCCAGCGTTGCAGTTTGAGAGCCATCCCCGTTTGCACCAATGTGCCGACGATAATGCCGGCGACCGCCGACGGAATGGCGACTTCGGCGGCCGATTTGGCGCCGGCCAGCAGGGATTCGAGCAGCTTGGCCGGTCCCATCCTCGTCGCCCTGCGGACCATGGCGACGGCGACGATGAGGAGCGTTGTGTAGGCGCCGACGGTCATCAGGGAAAAACGCTGAACCAGGAGGTAAACCATGACCACGAGCGGCAGGAGAAGGTGCCATCTCTGTGCGAGGCCCGCCAAATGATTGGCGATCGGCAGCGATAGGTCCGGCTTCAGGTCGTTCCGGAGACTGTGGAAATGGACAAGTGCAAAAAGGGATATGTAGTAGAGGAGCGCCGGGACGATCGCGGCGACAACGACTTCCGCATAGGTGACGCCGACGATGTCCGCCAGAATGAATGCCGCCGCTCCCATGATCGGCGGTGCCAGCTGGCCGCCGGTGGAGGCGGTCGCCTCGATGGCGCCTGCGAGCGTCGCCTTGAATCCTGATCGTTTCATCAGCGGAATGGTCATCAGGCCGCTCAACAGGACATTGGCAACGGCGCTGCCGGAGACCGCTCCAAATAGCCCTGATGCGACGACCGCCGCCTTGCCGGCGCCTCCCCAGGAACGCGCCGTGAAGCCATAGGCGATATCGACGAATAGCTTGCCGGCTCCGGATCGCTCGAGAAAAGCGCCGACGATCACAAAATAAAAGACCATGTGCGCGGATGCCGAAATGGGTGTTCCAAAAATGCCGGATGTGGAGAGGACCTGAAGATCGATAAAACGTTCCACGGTCATGCCGAGATGCGAGAACATTCCGGGCAGGTAGGGACCGATAAATACATAAACGATAAAGATTAGTGCGACGACCGTCAGGATCAGTCCGGCGACCCAGCGGCACGCTTCCAGAAGAACGGTGATGAGTAGGATCCCGAACACGTAGTCGAGCGCAAAGACCGCGTCGACGCCTTCGATACGTTCCGCGATCCGCTGCCCTTGACTTGCGAAATAGGCCGCGCAGGCTAGCCCCGCCAAAGCGCCCAGGACGTCGGCGAGTGGAACCGGCTGATCAGCATCACGCCGTCCCTTGAACCCCATGACGAGAAAGGATATTGCAACGGCGGCTCCTACATGAGTGCCGAGGAATACGATCTCATATTCATATCCACCCGTGTAGAGAGGCAGAAACTCGACGAATGCCAGAACAAGAGCGATGCCCGCAAACAGAACGCGGGCACCGCTCGCCGGTAAGGAAAGATATGGCATGGGCCTCTTACGCGGCCTCGGTCAGGGTTTTGCTTATTTCATAAGGCCGGCTTCTTTGTAATATTTGACGGCCCCAGGGTGGAAAGGACAATTTCCGACAAGGCCCGGATTGGCGGCATTTTTCGGATCGAAATTGCTGAGGGCGGCATGAATTTTCTTCACCTTGTCCGCGTTTTCGATGATCGTCTTGGTTATCGTGTAGGCGACGTCGTCAGGCATCGTTGAGCTAACCATGATATTGGAAGCGGCCTTTACGGTCGCCACGGGCTCGGTCTGACCCTTGAATGTGTTCGGCGGCACCGTTGCCTCGACCCAGCCGTGTTTGGATACCATGCCCTTGACAACATCGCCGGGCAAACCAAGCATGATCATGTCGTTGGTTGTCGTCAGCTGCGTCGCAACGGGATGACCGCGGGTTACCACATGCGCCCAGCCGTCAGCCTTGCCGTCGGAGATCGCGCTGGCCGTCGCCTTTCGCGCCATCGCCTTGACGCCGCCGCCTTTCTTTGCGACGTCATCCTTGGAGCTTCCCATCAGGCCGAGAACCTGGCGAACACCGACTTCGCCCGTACCGCCGACCTTCGCGGTGAGGAGCCTGACCTTGCCAGCGGTAATGTCGTTCCAGGATTTCGCGCCGGACTTCTTGGTAACAAATGTACCGAAATAGTAGGTGTCCAATCCGCCTATCAGGCCGCGCACCTTATCGTGCTTGGTCTTGAATTCGCCAAAGCCGCCGCACCCTTCGGCCGCAGGCATGGGAAAGCTGATCGCCATTTCCGTTTCGCCCTTCTGCAGCAGCTTGATGTTGCCCTTGCCGCCGGCGACGGGAAGAACGTCGACGGATGATCCGGAAGGAAGCTTGGTTTTTACGAGATCGGCAATGCCCGCGCCATAGGCATACCATGCCGATCCGACGCCGACGGTGGCGAAACGAAGTTTCGCGGGATCGGCCGATATTGCGGCTGACGCGCTTGCGATCAGCACCGCAGAGGCAACGGCAAAAGTCTTTACTGGTAACATGGTCAAACTCCTTTGTGAGATCCACCTCCGAAATCAAAAAATCCTTTCAAAGCAAATAGGCGTGCGATCGAAACCGGCCCCGCATTGCGCTTCTCCGGTGCTCAGGGTCAGAGCGGCACGCCGGAAGCCGCGAGAATCCGTCTTACGCGCTGACGCTGCTCATCCGAAATCAAGAGCCTTTCGGCAAAGTCGCGGCCGGCCGGACGTGTCGCGTCGATCCCCATCTTCGTCACCGTGAAGGACTCCGGATCTGACGTCGGATCGAGGATAGCAGCTTTGCAGCCGGGGACGAACACGATGTCCTTTTCGGCCTTTACGCGTGTCGCTACCGCCCACATGACGTCCTGCATGTCGAAAATATCGACATCCTCATCGACGACGATGACGTATTTCGTGTAAAACTCCGTGCCAAGCGCGGAGAGCATCGCCTGCTGCGGTTCTCCCTCTGCTGTTTTTTTCATCTTGATGAAGGCCATGAAGGCGCCGCACGTCCGGTGCGGCACGTGAACGGAGATAACGTTCGGTAGATTGCGCTTCAGCGTATTGAGAATTTCGCCTTCGCGGGTGATGCACGAGATCAGGATATGATCCTGGGACATACCGGATACAATTGAGTGATACATGGCGTCGCGCCGCATGCGGATGCGATGCGCCACGAATACATTTTCGGTCGAGCGGTAGGACGCGTAGCCGGTAAACTCGCTGAACGGCCCCTCCGGTTCCTTTGTGTTCGGCAGGATCTCGCCTTCTATGATGATTTCGGCGCCTGCCGGAACCTCCAAATCGGCAACCCCACAACGGGCGAGCCTGTAGGGATTGCCGAACAAACCGCCGATAATTTCGAATTTTCTGACATTGGGCGGATAGGCGTAGACCATCGAGCCCATATAATGCAGCGGGTGGATGCCAAGGGTTACGACGGCGGGTAGCGCTTCGCCACGCTCTTCCGCCCGGCGATGGAATTCATACATGCGCCGGCGCGAGTGCAGCGAAATTCCCATCCGCTTCTTGTCTTTCACCATGAGCCGGTGAAATCCGGTCGTATCAACACCGGTAACCGGATCGCGCGCCGAGATTTGACCGGCCGTAATATAAGGCGCGGCGTCAACCGAGAAATGCAGGGGAATCGGAAGCTTCGTTACATCGACGTCATCGCCCTCAATGACTACTTCCTGCCATGGCGCTTGGTCGACAACCTCGCAGGGAAGGTATTTCTGGCACCGTTCGCGAAACGCCGTCGGTAGCTCTGCAGGTTCGACGCCAAGCGCGGCCGCAAGCAGCTTTCGGTTGCCGACAACGTTAGTGACGACGGGCATTGTGTGCCCCTCGACATTTTCGTAAATGACGACAGGGCTTTTGCCGGCCTTTTCCAGCTCGAAGACGAGCGAGGTAATGTCCAGATGGGTTTTTACGGGTTCTTTGATGCGCAGAAGTTCATCCGGGTGCTCGGTCTCAACCATCCGCAGGAAACCGCGAAGGCCCTGTTCATCGGTGTCCAATTTGCGGCCCGACATCAAATCCACGCATTGCAGCTTGTCCTATTTATGAGATGATAGCATGAATTAGGCGACTGCCAAGTTCGTTATTTGGGCAGGCAATGCACAATGTCCGATCATCAATTTTGCCGAACCTGATCGGTCAACCGGTTCCAAAATAGGGTCGCGCTTTGCGATCGGCGACGCTGCATGGCTTATGTTTTCGGCTTTAACTATATAAAAGGACCGGTGCAAAGTGACTCTATCTGCAATCGGCAGGCAGTTGCCCAGCCCCGGTGAAATCTTTCTCGATCACGTTGGCTGGATGGTTCCGGATATCAACATGGCCAGCGCCCGGTTCGAGCGGCTGGGCTTTTTGCTGACTCCCTTTTCGGTGCACGGCGACCGCGATC
>CAYWBS010000182.1:0-6423 GCA_964456215.1 uncultured Hyphomicrobiaceae bacterium | reverse complement strand
TGACAGCTTAGATAAGCGCGCTCAACCCGGGAATTGACTCTGTCACCCGTTTCACCAATTCCTCGCCGGCCTTCTCTTTTGCAAAGTCGAGAACCTCGAGGCCAATCGACTGCGATTGGCGCATATCAAGACCTTCCGACTGCAGCTTCGACAGCGTCTTCATAACGGGATTGCCGCCGGCCAGCGCCCCCGATATCAGGCCGCCGAGTCCTCGCGCCGGGCCCGCCCCGCTATCGCTCGCTTTGCCGATAAGATCTCCGGCGCCGGGAAGCTTGGAGATGAGTTCGCCGACATCGTCTTCGTCGCCTTCGCTCTTTATCATGCCCAAAATGATGCCGACGGCTTGTTCGGCAAGCTGCCGGTCAATGCCGACTTTTTCTACGATCTTATCGATGAGCTCCTGCACCGTCCTCCTCCTGCGCACTTACCACGGTCTGCGCCGGCCATTCGCGGCGCTTATTGTGCAATTTCCCCGGCCGGTCAAGGGAGGTTTGCAAAGCGGGTGAGGCATGCCTATAGAGATAAGGGAAAACTGCAGGGGATTTTGATGAAACATATTGCAGCCAGGTAATGGACAGGGATGGCGATGAGCGACCAGACTTCTATTTTTGTTGGCACCAGCACCAAGGAAGAGGTGCTCAACCTCAAGCTTGCAAACCGGCACGGGCTGATCGCCGGCGCGACCGGCACGGGAAAGACCGTTTCTCTGCAAATCCTTGCGGAAGGATTCTCGAAGCGGGGCGTGCCCGTCTTCTGCGCCGACGTCAAGGGCGATCTTTCGGGCCTTGCGGCATCAGGGGTCAGCAAGGATTTTCTGGAGGAACGCGCCAGGAAGATCGGTTTCAACGACTATACTTATGAAGCTTTCCCGGTCATTTTTTGGGATCTCTTCGGCGAGCAGGGCCATCCGATCCGCACGACCATCACCGAGATGGGGCCGTTGCTCCTGTCGCGGCTCATGGGCCTCAACGAAACCCAGGAAGGCATCCTGAACATCGCTTTCCGTGTTGCCGACGAAGAAGAGCTTCTGCTTCTCGATCTGAAGGATTTGAGGGCGCTTTTGGTCAATATCGCGGAGCGCGCCAGCGAAATGACGACGGAATATGGCAACGTTTCCAAGTCTTCCGTCGGCTCCATTCAACGGCGGCTGCTGGTCCTTGAAGAGCAGGGGGGCGAGCATTTCTTCGGCGAGCCTGCTCTCCAAATCAATGAGCTGATGCGCACGAGAACCGACGGGCAAGGCTACATAAATATCCTTGCGGCCGACAAGCTGATGCGCTCGCCGCGGCTCTACGCGACTTTCCTGCTTTGGCTGTTGTCGGAATTGTTCGAGGAACTGCCCGAAGTCGGCGATCCGGACAAGCCAAAGCTGGTCTTCTTTTTTGACGAGGCCCATCTCCTGTTCGACGAAGCCCCGAAGGCGCTCATCGACAAGGTGGAGCAGGTGGTGCGCCTGATCCGCTCAAAAGGCGTCGGTGTCTATTTCGTCACCCAAAATCCGCTTGACGTTCCGGATACCGTGTCGGGCCAGCTGGGCAACCGCATACAGCATGCGCTGCGCGCCTTCACCCCGCGCGAGCAGCGGGCCGTCAGGGCGGCCGCCGAGACCTTCCGGCAGAACCCGGATCTCGACACGGCGAAAGTGATCATGGAGCTCGGGGTCGGCGAAGCCCTCGTGTCAACGCTTGAGAAAAAGGGCCGCCCGTCGATCGTGCAGCGAACGCTTATCCGCCCGCCATCGTCGCGTCTTGGGCCGTTGACGGAGGATGAGCGTCGGGAAGTGATCTCGGAAAGCCCGGTTCGCGGGCTCTATGACGAGGTGCTGGACCGGCCGTCGGCTTATGAAATCCTGAAGAAACGCAAGGCGGAAATCGAAGCCCGCGCCGCAAAAGAGGCCGACGAAGAAGGCGGCTATGAACGTCACGGTTCGTTCCGCATTCCGAAAGCACCCAGGGATGGCCAGCCGAGACGCACGACGACCCGGGCCTCGTCACGCCGTCAAACGGCAACGGAAGCGTTCACCAAGTCGGTGCTGAGGTCTCTCGGAACGTCTCTGGGGCGGGTGCTCGGACGCGCCATTCGGGGCGCGCTGCGCGGCCGCTAATTTGTTCCGAATATTCCGCGGCGCAGGACGCAAGAAGGGAGCGCCGCAAGCTCCCTCTTGTCGCTGCCATGATTTTTATACGGATCAACTCGCCGCCTCGAAGAGTTCCGCCACGTAATCCCAGTTGATGAGATGATCGACCCAGGCTTCCAGATATTTCGGCCGCGCATTGCGGTAATCGATGTAATAGGAATGCTCCCAAACATCGCAGCCGAGCAGCGGAGCCGCACCGTGGACCAGAGGATTTTCTCCGTTCGGCGTCTTCATCACTTCGAGCTTGCCGTCTTTCATCGCGAGCCAGCACCAGCCGGAGCCGAATTGCGTCATACCTGCCTGAATAAATGCGTCGCGAAATGCCGCGAAGCCGCCAAGGTCCGCATCGATTTTGGCCTGAAGAGCGCCTGGAAGGCTCGTGCCACCGCCGCCCGCTTTCATCCATTTCCAAAAGTGGATGTGGTTGTAGTGCTGTCCGGCATTGTTAAAGAGGCCGGGATTGCTGCCATGCGATGCCTTGACGACCTCTTCGAGAGGTTTGTCGCCCATGCCCGCTTCCGCCGCGAGCTTGTTGCCATTGTCAACATAGGCGAGGTGGTGCTTGTCGTGATGAAATTCGAGCGTCTCGGCCGACATATAGGGCTGGAGCGCGTCATAGACATAGGGAAGGTCGGGAAGTTGAAAAGCCACGGCAATCTCCTGACAATGAATGGGTTGATGGATCAAATCTTGGCCGGAAACTAGCCGCTTGCGGATGGGGGCGCAAGCGAGAGACGCCTTGCGGCGGGCGGCGTGCGATTTGATCGGGTTGGCCGGATTTCATGCTTAGCAGAATGCCTGAATGCCGGTTTGCGCACGCCCAAGGACGAGCGCGTGTACGTCATGCGTCCCCTCATAGGTATTGACAGATTCAAGGTTCAGAACGTGGCGGATGACGTGGTATTCATCGGCAATGCCGTTCCCGCCGTGCATGTCGCGCGCGACCCGCGCTATATCCAGGGCCTTTCCGCAATTGTTGCGCTTCATGAGTGAAATGAGTTCCGGCGCCGCCCGGCCTTCGTCCATCATGCGGCCAAGCCGGAGCGCGCCCTGAAGACCGAGGGCGATCTCGGTCTGCATGTCGGCGAGCTTTTTCTGGATGAGTTGGTTGGCCGCCAGCGGCCGGCCGAATTGTTTACGGTCGAGCGTATATTGCCGCGCCGCGTGCCAGCAGAATTCCGCCGCTCCCATGGCCCCCCAGACGATGCCGTAGCGGGCCCGGTTGAGGCAGCCGAACGGGCCTTTGAGCCCTTCGACTTTGGGGAGCAGGTTTTCTTCGGGGATGTGGCAATCCTCCAAGACGATCTGGCCGGTCACGGATGTGCGCAGCGAGAACTTTCCTTCGATCTTGGGCGTCGAAAAGCCTTTTCTTTCGCGCTCGACGATAAAACCGCGAATGACGCCGTCCTCGGTCTTGGCCCAGACCACCGCAAAATCGGCGATCGGCGCGTTGGAGATCCAGGTCTTGGCGCCGTTCAGCACATAGCCGTCGGCGGTCTTGACGGCGCGGGTCGACATGCTGCCGGGGTCGGAGCCGTGATCGGGCTCGGTGAGGCCGAAGCAGCCGACCAGTTCTCCGCTGGCGAGTTTGGGCAGATATTTCTGCCGCTGCGCTTCGGTGCCATAGGCATATATCGGATGAACGACGAGGGAGTTCTGCACGCTCATTGTCGAGCGGTAGCCGGAATCGACCCGTTCCACTTCCCGCGTCAGAAGACCGTAGGAGACGAAGCCCATAGCCGAGCCGCCATAGGCTTCGGGCAGGGTCACCCCCAGAAAACCGAGCGCGCCCATCTCACTTATCACCTCCCTGTCAACGCGTTCATGGCGGAAGCTTTCGAGCACCCGGGGCATGAGCTTGTCCTCAGCGAACGACCGGGCGGTTTCGCGGACGAGCCGCTCCTGCTCGGTGAGCTGATCGTCGAGATCGAAAGGGTCCGGCCAGTTGAATTGCGCTTTGACGGTTTTGGATTCTTGCAGTGCGGCGGTGGATGTCATTTGGGGTCCTCCAGCATCAGGAGATTATATACGGATTTTGCCGCAGGGGGAGGCTCGTGGCCTAGTCAACTTTGTCCATCACCTTGAGGACGAACGCATAGGCGAGGGCAACCTCCTTTAGTCTGTCGAAGCGGCCGGAAGCGCCCGCATGTCCGGCGTCCATGTTCGTTTTCAAGAGAACGAGATTGTCGTCCGTCTTGTACGCCCTGAGTTTCGCAATCCATTTCGCCGGTTCCCAATAGGTGACACGGGGATCCGACAATCCCGCGAGGGCCAGGATGTTGGGGTAGGCTTGGCGGCTTATATTGTCATAGGGCGAATAGGCAGCGATCCATTGATATGCCTCTTTGCTCTCGATCGGATTGCCCCATTCCGGCCATTCCGGCGGCGTCAAGGGCAGCGTGTCATCGAGCATCGTCGCCAGCACGTCGACAAAGGGCACCTCGGCGACGATTGCGCCGAAAAGGTCGGGGGCCATATTGGCGACGGCGCCCATCAGCATGCCTCCGGCCGATCCGCCATGGGCGACGATCCTGCCGCGACCCGTGAAGTTCCGGGCGATCAGGAATTCGCCGCAGTCGATAAAGTCCCTGAACGTGTTTTCCTTGTGCTGCCGTCGGCCATCCTTGTACCAGCGGTAGCCTTTTTCCTTGCCGCCGCGAATATGGGCGATCGCATAAACGAAGCCGCGGTCGACCATGCTCAGGCAATTGGTCGAGAAGCCGGCGGGTATGGAATAGTCATAAGCCCCGTAACCATAGAGGAGGAGCGGCGCCGATCCGTCGAGGCGCGTATCTTTCCTGTAGAGCAACGAGACCGGAACGCTCTGCCCGTCGCGGGCCGGTGCCATCAGACGGCGGGTTACATAATCGGAAGGATCGTGGCCGCTCGGCACTTCTTGCGTTTTCCTCAGAACCCGGCTGCGCCGTTCCATGTCGTAGTCGAAAACTTGCGATTGCGTCGTCATCGACGAATAAGAGTACCGCAAGGTTTTGGTATCGAATTCAAAGCCGGGTGACAGGCCGAGAGCGTAGGCTTCCTCGTCGAATGCGATTGTGTGCTCTTCACCATCCGACCAGCGGCGCACGACGATGCGCGGCAGGCCTTCTTCCCGTTCCAGGCGCACCAGATGATTGGCGAAGGCGACCATGCTCAGGATCAGACGGCCCTGGCGGTGCGGCTCGAGAGTGCGCCAGTTCGCCTGTCCGGGAGCGTCGATCGGTGCGGTGACGATCTTGAAGTCTTCCGCGCCATCGCCATTCGTCAGAATGATAAGCTGGTCGCCCCAATGCTCTACTGAATATTCATGGCCTTCGCGGCGCGGCGCCACGAGAACCGGCGGACCAGCCGGCGACTCATTGTCGATCAGATAGACTTCCGAAGTCTGATTGTCGTGCGCCGAAATAAGAATGTACCGCCGGCTCTGACTCAATTCCAGTCCGACAAAAAATCCCGGATTTTGCTCCTCATAAATGAGCGTGTCCTGCCCGACCGGCGTTCCGAGCCTGTGGCGGTAGATCCAGCGCGGCCGGTGATTGTCATCGAGCTTGGAGTAGTAAAAGGATTCGTTGTCGGCCGCCCAGACGGCGCCGCCGATCGTATCGGGGACTTCATCGTCCAGGAGCTCGCCGGACCGGATGTCGCGGACCTTGATCACGTAATACTCCGCTCCGCTCACATCCGTCGCATAGGCGACCCGCCTGTGATCGTAACTGTGAGAGACGCCGCCAATATCGAAATAGGAATGGTTTTCCGCGAGCTTGTTGCAGTCGACGAGAATTTCCTCCCCTTGGCCGTTTGTCACGCGGCGGCAAAACTGGGGATGCTGGCCACCGGTGACATATTTAACAAAATAGGAATAGTCTCCGTCAGGTGCGGGGACGGTCGAATCGTCTTCCTTTATCCGCCCTTTCATTTCCTCGAAGAGACGCAATTGTAGCTCGGCCGTGTCGGCAAGACTTGAGGCCGTGAACGCGTTTTCCGCTTCCAGATAGGATCGAATTTCCGCATCCAGTTGGCTTGGGTCGCGCATCACCTCCTGCCAGTTGGCGGCTCTGAGCCAGGCATAATCATCTTCATGGGTAAAACCGTGATGCCGGGCGAGATGCGGCCGCGGCTCGGCAATGGGCGGGCGGGCCGCCTCGTTGCGGGAATTTTTCGTCATAAGGGTGTGTTTCCTACGTCTTCGCGTCGTCGTCGGACTTTGCGGGGGCCAGCGAAAGTGCCGCGCCGTTGATGCAGTAGCGCTGGCCGGTCGGTTCCGGTCCATCGGGAAATACGTGGCCCAG
>CAYWBS010000181.1:0-6457 GCA_964456215.1 uncultured Hyphomicrobiaceae bacterium | reverse complement strand
TCTTTCGCCTTGACGAACAAAGCATCACGGTTAGTGCCGGCGTTGTTGATAAGGCCGTCGACGCTGCCGAAGTCCTCGTGCACAGTGTCGAAAAGAGATGTCACCGCCGCTTCCTCGGCGACGTTGGCGGCGTATTTCTTGGCCTTGCCACCGGCCTTCACGCAGAGATCGGCGGTTTTATCGAGCGTTGCCTTGTCCAGATCAACGAGAGCGAGCTTGGCGCCTTGTGCCGCAACAGCCTCGGCCATCTTCTGGCCAAGGCCTCGGGCTGCGCCGGTCACCACTATGGTTTTGTCCTTCAGATCCACGGCGCCTCACCTCACCAGCACATAGCTCCCAGGAGCATCCTCGATCGGTGCAAATCCAGCCCGTGGATTGCCGAGGGGCGGGGGAGGGACAGGCGGTCCCGAGCGATGTGCAAGCCAAGCCGTCCACGCTGGCCACCAGGACCCATCGCGCGGCTGATGGGACGCAAGCCACGTTTCAGGGTCGATGGTGTGCTCGCCATGACCTTCACGCGACATCCGAAAATAGCGATGCGGGTGGCCCGGCTCCGAAAGGATGCCGCCATTATGGCCGCCGCTCGTGAGCACGAACGTGATCTCTGAATCGGTCAAAAGGTGGAACTTGAACACGGAATGCCACGGAGCGATATGGTCGCGTTCCGTCGAAACAACGAAAAGCGGTTGCCGTATGTCGAGAAGACTTACCGGGCGGCCATTGACCTTAAAGCGACCCTCGGCGAGATCGTTGTTCAAAAACAGCGAGCGCAAATACTCCGAATGCATCCGGTAAGGCATTCGGGTCGAATCGCTGCTCCAGGCCATAATATCGAACGCCTGTGGTCGCTCGCCCATAAGATATTCATGCACGCTGCGTGACCAGATGAGATCATTGGACTTCAGAATCTGGAACGCTCCCGCCATCTGCCTGGCTTCCAAGTAGCCGCGCTCCCACATCATGTCTTCCAGGAACCGCACCTGATTTTCATTGATGAACAGCATCAGTTCACCGGCTTCGGTGAAATCGGTCTGCGCGGCAAAGAAGCTCAAGCTTGCCAGACGGTCATCTCCATCGCGCGCCATGGCCGCCGCGGCGATCGCCAACAGCGTTCCGCCGAGGCAATAGCCCGTCGCATGCACTTTGCGAGATCCCGTGATCGCCGTCGCCGCTTCGATGGCCGCAAGCACGCCGGCCGTGCGATACTCATCGAAACCAGTATTGCGCTCCTCGGCACCCGGATTCTTCCAGGAAATCATGAAGACTGTGAATCCCCGGTCGGTGAGGAACTTCACCAGCGAGTTGTGCGGCGACAAATCTAGGATGTAATACTTCATGATCCATGCCGGCACGATGACGACCGGTTCCGGCCGGACCTGATCGGTCGTAGGTGCATACTGAATGATTTCCGCAAGGTGCGTGCGGTACACGACCTTGCCGGGTGTTACAGCAACATCCTTCCCCACCTTGAAGCGTTCTGTGCCCAAGGGCGGCTTTCCCTCCAGCGCGCGGGTAACGTCGACGTTCAAGTTCGACAGGCCGCGCACGAGGTTCATACCAAGCTGTGTTCGGGTGCGCTCGAGGACCAGCGGGTTTGTCAGAATGAAATTTGATGGAGCAACTGTGTCGAGGAGCTGGCGCGCGGCAAACGTCAACATGGCCTCTTGTTGTTTGCTCAGGCCGTCGATGCCCGTCGTGGCCGCCTCCCACCATCGTTCGATCGACAAGAAATTGTGCACATAGATGTTGAAGGGGAAAGTCTGCCACGCGGGATCTCGGAAACGCGTGTCTTGTGGCAAGGCACGCTGGCACGGATCGCATGTGTCGCTGCGGGTGGACTGAGCCAGGAACGCGACGCTGCTGACGAGCGAATTGATGGCGTGACGGGCAAGATCGAGCTGCTTTCCAGGGGCAAGCGCGAGATTTATCCCCCAATCGAAAAACGTGCTAAGCAGCGCGGCCGGAGACAGACCTGCGGTGAATTGTGCGATGCCGGCGTGAGCTGCCCGGTCCATTATCTGAGGGAGGGTCGGCGTGACGCTCTCGTGGCGCGGCGCCGAATCTCTCCCAGCTTCCGGTGGCCGATCTGTGGCTTTCGGATGGAGCACGACCAGCGATGACATTTACTTTTTCTCCATGCGAACAGATGTCCACCCCTTGAGGGCACTGGTGTGGTTAGCCAGCTATAGCTGATCTAAGCACTGATGTGCCCAGCGGCAACGGCTGAAGCTTGCGATCTAGCCGCTAGAGGCGACCTCGCCCGAACCGTGCCCGAGGGAGACTGACCAAAGTGCCAGGATGATGAGCAGAACGCCGACAATGAGGTTGTTCCACAGGATCTTCGGCTCGGTCGTCACATGAAGAACCCATGGAGAGACGAAGATCCACACACCGATCGCGGCATTGATCCACTCCTCCCACCACTGATAGGCGAAGATCGCAAGCAGCGCGAAAATCGAAACGATCACGCCGAAAATCCAGGCATTGACCGCGGTTGTACCCGCGCCGGCATAGCCGAGGACCCAAGGCGAAACGAAGAGCCAAATCCCAAGCAGGAGATTGATCACATCCTGCCATTGGGGTGCCAGTGATGTTTGTTTAGCCATTTCTATTCTCCAATGTCTTACACGGCTGCTGTCCAGCCGTTTGCCAGGGCTCGCAGGCCCGATTCCATGAGCTTCTGGGTATCAGCCAGGAAGCGTCTGCTATCTTCGGCGCAAAGCTCCATACGCCGATCATTCCATTCCCGGCACACGGTCGCGGTTTCAGGGATAGAACTGGTCGCGGTCAGTTTGTTCGCAAATTCAGTGGCCAACGCCGCTTCAGACCGCATATGAGCGAGCCAATTTTGATTGAACCCCTGTAGGTACTGGGAGAATTCCTTCTGCAGGGAGATCATATCGTCCATCTGCTTTTTTCCGCTGGCGGCCAATCCGGCAGGGAAGAGCCGTGGCTGTTCCGCTTTCGTAGGTGTTTGAGTGTTGAGGGACATGAGACGAATCCACTGGGTTGATGATTTCTGGACGCTGGGCCTCTATCTTCCAATAAGCAGCTCTGGCGATCCTGCCGATCGTCGGGGCCCAAAATTCTTGCGAACTGAGGCTAGGGAGCCCTGTCGCTCTTCGGATTTATCGCCGCTATGCGGAAATTGCTTTGACGAAATTGCGGTGGTTAAGGTGCGCTTGCGCTGATCGCGAGCGGCAAATCGCGCTCGGATCTTCCCGAAAATCGTTGCGCAAGATTGAGTCCTGAAGCGGTTGGCCTGATGAAATACGGCAAGCTTGAGCCAAAGACCGCAACTTGTATGAAGCGGTCTGCACGCCAATCTCTTAAATCCCATCCGAATGACTGCGCCGCTGATCTATATCAATGAACCCAGCTATCAAGTGACTCAGGTGACTCATGACTGACGTGACGAGCGCCAAGGGTAAAAAGGGCTTGATTGTCGGTATCGCCAACGAGCATAGCCTCGCCTATGGCTGCGCCCGGCATTTCCGCGCCGCGGGGGCCGACCTTGCCGTCACCTATTTGAATGCGAAGGCCGAGCCTTATGTCCGGCCGCTTGCCAAGGCCTTAAACAGCGACATCGTGATGCCTTGCGATGTGACCGTACCGGGTCAACTGGAAGCGGTGTACGAAGCGATCGCCAAACAGTGGGGACAGCTCGATTTTGTATTGCACTCGATCGCCTATGCGCGCACCGAGGATCTGCAGGCCCGCATCGTCGATTGCTCGGCCGATGGGTTTTCGTTTGCGATGCAGGTCTCCGTGCATTCGTTTCTCCGCATGGCGAAGCTCGCGGAACCGTTGATGACGTCAGGCGGTTGCCTGCTGGCGATGAGCTACTACGGAGCCGAAAAGGCGGTTGCGCACTACAATGTCATGGGACCGGTCAAGGCAGCGCTGGAAGCCGCCGTACGCTACATGGCGGTCGACTTCGGGCCGAAGAAAATTCGCGTGAACGCACTCTCTCCCGGCCCCGTGGCCACCCGCGCCGCGTCGGGCATCGAACATTTCGACGAGCTTCTAAGGAAAGCGGTGGAGCGAGCGCCTGAGCACAGTTTTATAACTGCTGATGATGTCGGTGCCTTTGCGGCCTTCCTTGTCAGCGATGCCGCCAAAGCGATCACTGGGAACATCGCCTATGTCGATGCAGGATATCACGTTGTCGGCTGATGCCGGTGGGCAACCGCCCGAAATCGTCAACCGTACCTTCGACGAGCTCAAGGTCGGTGACACGGTCAGTTTGTCTCGGACCCTGACCGAGAAGGACATCGAGCTCTTCGCGGCAATGTCCGGCGATGTCAATCCCGTGCATGTCGACGAAGCATTTGCACGAGATGATATGTTCCATAAGGTCATTGCTCACGGCATGTGGGGTGCAACGCTAATCTCCACATTGCTCGGCACCGAGCTTCCCGGACCTGGGGCGATCTACCTCAAGCAAACGCTTAATTTCAAACGCCCCGTGGGTCTCGGCGACACCATAGTGGTGAGCGTCACCGTCCGCGAGAAGCACCCAAATAAGAAGGATGTCGTCCTCGATTGCCGTGTCGTCAATCAGGCCGGCGACGTCGTCATCGACGGCGTAGCCGAGGTGATTGCGCCAACCAAGAAGGTCAAGCGCCGCCGTGTCACCTTGCCGAAAGTTCGCCTGGAGCAGCCGGGCGCGCGGCACCGTAAGCTTATCGAACAGACCGCAGGCCACGATCCCATCCGTACGGCCGTCGTCAATCCCGTCGATCATCTGTCTCTGATGGGCGCTGTTGATGCGGCAAAGGCCAAACTGATCGTTCCGATCCTCATTGGCCCGCCGGACGCCATCGGCGCAGCCGCCAAGGCCGGTGGCATTGCCATCTCGGGTTATGAGATCAGGCCGGCGGCGAACGCAGAAGACGCGGCCCAGAAGGCTGTGGATCTCGTCTTGTCGGGAGCGGCTGATGCAATCATGAAGGGCGCGCTCCATACCGATGTCCTCATGCATGCAGTGATTGCCGGACAGCGCAATTTGCGCACCGAGCGGCGCGCCAGTCACGTCTTTGTTATGGACGTGCCCACCTATTCGCGGCCCCTGTTGATCACAGATGCGGCGATCAACATCTATCCCGACCTGGAGACGAAGCGCGACATCGTACAGAACGCGATTGAGTTGGCGCACGCGCTTGGCATCGAGAATCCGAAGGTGGCGATCCTCTCGGCTGTCGAGACCGTCACGCCAAAGATAAAATCAACGATGGACGCCGCGGCACTCTGCAAGATGGCGGATCGTGGTCAGATCGTTGGTGCAACTCTCGATGGCCCCCTGGCATTCGATAACGCCGTTTCGGTGGAAGCGGCCAAAACGAAGCACATCGTAAGCCCGGTCGCAGGCCGAGCCGACATTCTGCTCGTACCGGATCTTGAAGCGGGAAACATGCTGGCGAAGCAGTTGGAGTATCTCGCCGACGCAAGTGGAGCCGGCGTCGTACTCGGGGCTCGCGTGCCCATTATCCTGACCAGCCGGGCCGACCAAATTTTGTGTCGCCTCGCATCGTGCGCCGTCGCTTTGTTATTGGCGCGCCACGGCGCCAAGAAAGCGCAGAATAAGTGAAAGGAGTGAGGCCGCTGAAGCGTCCGTGTCCCGCACGAAGCCGAAGCCAGAGAGCGCGGATGATCTCAAGTCGCTTCCCGTCGCCAAACTCGAGACCAAGCTGGAGTCTTGCCCCAAGGGCCTGACCCAGGCCGAAATCTAGCACTCCCACTGGCAATCGATGGGCCAATAAAGAGGAAGGAAAAGTCATGGCTGCAGCGCCCAAACGCCCGGTTGTCGTCGCCGAAAGCGGCGAAGGGCCTTATGGGCAGTCCGTAACCATCGGCCCGCATAACATGCGCGTCGACGAGGCGGAGTCTGTGGGTGGCCGAGATATCGGCCCGTCACCCTACGAATATGTGATGGCGGGGCTGGGCGCATGCACGGCCATGACGTTGCGTATGTATGCGTCCCGTCATGGGTGGGCCCTGGAAAAGGTTTCGGTCGAAGTGCATCATGCAAAGGTAGTTTCCGCCGATGGCGCAACACGAACTGATCGTTTCGAACGGGTCATCGACCTGAAGGGCGATCTTACCGACGAACAGCGTACCTATCTCGTCGAGATCGCTAACAAGTGTCCCGTCAGCCAGACATTGCAGCGCGCATCCAAAGTCGCCGTTTCGCTCGCTAAAGCTTCCAAATTGGGATCCGATTATGCGTTCGGGGATCGATAGCGGTCTTCCGGAACGGCTCAAACCTCTTTGAGGCTATCGCAGGGCGTGTCGCTTCTGACCTTGCTGGCGCAAGTTCAAGCCGCCACCTCTAGGGCGTGGCTCGGCCGAATTCGCAGTCCCGATCCTAGCGAGAAGGTTTCAAGCCCAAAATTAGGGCCCGCAACGCGTCTCAATCTGCTGGCACAGGATGCGTCCGCTGTTCTTAGTGGCAACT
>CAYWBS010000180.1:0-6490 GCA_964456215.1 uncultured Hyphomicrobiaceae bacterium | reverse complement strand
GCTCGCCATCGCCGGTAATGGTGATTTCACGTGCGCCATCGTCGCGGTCCGCGATCCGCAGGCTGGCGCCAAAATGACGGAGCATCCGCTCAGAATGGTCTCGCGTCGCCTGTGGCTCGATGACCGTCGTCTCTCCCGGCGCATGCAGTCCCGCGAACAGGATCGCCGATTTGACCTGGGCGGACGGCACCGGCAGGCGATATTCGATGGGAACGAGTTGGGGGGAACCTTTAAGCGTCAGGGGGAGCCTGTCGCGACCGGTTTCGACCACGCTCAGCCCCATCTCCATCAACGGATCGAGCACACGGCCCATCGGACGCCGGCACAGGGACTGGTCGCCCGTACAGGAAATCTCCATATCATGTCCGGCAATAACGCCCATCATCAGCCGGGCGCCGGTACCGGAATTGCCGAAATCCAGTGCGCTGTCGGGTTTTCTCAGCCCACCGACGCCACGCCCGTAAAGGCGCCATTCGGAGCCGGTGCGTTCGACGGGGACCCCAAGTTGCTCGAGGGCCGTGGCGGTCGCCAGAATGTCTTGGGCCTCGAGCAATCCTCTGATTGCGGTGACGCCGGACGACAATGCGCCCAGAATAAGTGTGCGGTGCGAAATAGACTTGTCGCCGGGCACCCGAATTCGGCCTTTCAGCGGGCCGCTCGGCAAGGCTGTCAATGATGCGGACATGAACTCAATCGATCCGGTTTCTCACTCATGAGAGTCAGGGTAACGGCAATGCACAGCGCATCAGTAACAACAAAAAGACTGTTGGTTTCGTTCAGGCGTTCGCTTTCGTCGCCGGCGATGCGCTCCATATCTTTTGATACCGGGCATGGTAACAAAATACTTCAAATTACTTGATGAACGGCTCATCTCGCGGCTTTTATCCCCGGCGGGAGGCCGGAGCATGTTTGAACACGGGATAGCTCGGTTTAGCAAGCTGCTGGGAGGCATGAAACTAGCCGTTATCGGTCCAGCCGAGGTCTGGCAACGAGACCGGTTTTGGAAATTCGTTTATTGTACCTTTGACAGAGCCATCAGCACGTGGCAATGGGGAGAAATTCGTGGATAGGTCAGGGAAGTTCAATGGCAAAGCAGGCTGAACGGGGAACCAAGCGGGCATGCGATGCGTGCGGCAGCAAGTTTTATGATTTGAACCGCGATCCGATTGTGTGTCCGATTTGCGGCGCGGAGCAGGAGCTTGAAGCGGTGGCGAAAGCCATCAAGCCGGGCGAGGAAGACACCGATGAGATAACTGACGACGACGCGAGCGGCGATTCCCCGGTTGCCGAGTTCATAAGCCTTGAGGAGGCCGAGGCGGATGAGGCCGAGATCGAGGATGATGAAGATCTGGCTGGTATAGAGACCGATGAGGTGGAAATATCGGCAGATGACGATGAAGACGCATTTCTTGAGGATGACGAGGATGGGGAAACCGATGTAACCGGTATCATCGGCAGCCCGGTCAAGAAACGAGAAGAAAGCTGATTGCCGTGTTCGGATTTTATGGAGTGCATATCTTGGCAAGCCGGATGCACCAGACCGGAACGGTTTGAAAGTCAAGGTTCTGCGAGGTCGCATTGGCCGCAAGGCCGGCGCAAAAGAGGGAACCGCTGCCATTGCATTGCGAGGTAGGTCTGGGGAAAGAAGCGTACAATGTCTTCGGCCTTCGGATTGAAATGGACAAACAGTTCTTGGACGTTTTTGATAAGATGGCGAAGAAAGCCGGAAATGGGGCCATAGCTCAGTTGGGAGAGCGCGTGAATGGCATTCACGAGGTCGGCGGTTCGATCCCGCCTGGCTCCACCAAATTTTCTCCTTATAACTTAATCACTTAGTTAGCAGCCGCCCGAGAAAAACGGCGACTGCTTTTTCGCTTATGCATAGAGATATGCATGCGCCCCGGGCGTCTAATCGCGGTCAATTTGCTAAGTTCGCAACGACTTTTCGGGGACTTGGGTATGTATGAATAGCGGCACCCGTGAAAGGAGCGAACTAAGATGAATTTCAGAGTCAAGCCGACCGGCGATCGCGAGCCCGACGAACTGTTGAGCAAAAAACAAATCGCGCGGCAACTGGGCATCGACACGACGAACCTCGACAGGTGGCGGCGGTTAAAGCGGTTCCCGCCCGGCATCCTGCTCAGCGAAAATTGCCTTCGTTGGCGAAGATCCGTGTCCAACAGGGCAAAGCGCGATTCACACATTGATCCACCAGCGTCATCCTATGCCATCATGCGAACGGCGAACCCCTACCGCGGAGAGAACAGCGGACCCGGCAAGGACAATCACGGAGAGCTTGATCCCAGACCCGGAATTAGAGAACACCCAGGGTCAAAAGCCGACATCGTGGCGCCTGTGATCTGTTTCTCCTTCGGCCTGTCGGACGGCTGGCCGCAAGAACCACCAGTCGAACATCCCAGTGACGCGCCGCGAGTGTTAGTCGGCCAATCCGGAAAGAGCGCGAAGCGTACGCAATATACCAGTAGTCCAGTCGTCGCCCCCACGCCCCTGCGCTCGGGCTAGGGAATAGATCTGTCGCCCGACCGCCCCGGTCGTCGCCGGAACGTTTGAGCGTGCGGCCATTTCAAGCGCCAGACCAAGATCCTTGTGTGCCAGATCGAGCATGAACGCCGGCGACGGGTCGTCCTTCAGCGCCTTATTGGGCCAAGTGGTCTGGATGTGGCCACGTCCGGCAGGTGTATTGCTGAGAACCTCGACAAGTGCGTCAATACTGACTCCCGCCGCTTGTGCCATCACAACACCTTCCGCTGTGGCCAGATTGCTGACAATGGAGATGTAGTTGTTGACCAGTTTCACGGTGGCTGCCGCACCGAGCGGACCGCATTTGGTGACCGACTCTCCCATGATTTCCAGCAGTGGTCGAGCACGCTCGATATCCACATCCGCACCGCCAACCATAAAGGCGAGGGTTCCGGTTTCAGCATGGGCGGAGGTGCGTCCGACCGGCGCGTCGATCATGGCGATGCCCCTCTCGGCAAGGCGGGCCCCGATGGCTTTGGTCTCCGAGGGCAGGATGGTGCTCATGTCCACATAGAGCGCCTCTTTCGAAATGCCCTCCGCGATGCCGTTTTCGCCAAATACGATCTCTTCAACGATGGACCCAACCGGCAGCATAGTGAATACAAACTCCGCATCGCGTGCGGCGTCCGCCGAACTCTTCGCCGCTGTGGCGGACTTCGCGACAAGTGCTGCTATCGTGTCAGAATCGATGTCGAAGACCCGCACAGCATGACCCGCCCGGGCCAAGTTGCGGCTCATGGGCCGGCCCATTTGTCCCAGACCTACAAAACCGATCGTCGCCATAAGTGCCGTTCCGCTATTTCATTGGCGTTGCAAGAATAGACTATAGAGCCAAGCCGTCACGCCAATCGATCCCAATTTTTGTTTCAACAAAGAAAATCTGTTATCCTCGACCGGCAGTCGCAGGCTCCTGCGTCTGCATGTATTTGGGGAAGAGGCCTGTGGGTGATTCGACCGACAAGAGTAGCAGGAAGGCACGTAAACTAAGCCATGTCAGCCTCATCCTTTGCCTCTTGCTGTTCACGACGTTTGTGGCAAATGTGCTGCTGGGCAAAGCCAGGCTCATCTTTGAAATGCCCTCCGTGCCGATCTTCAGCGACATCACGGAGTATCTCTTGCTGATGGCGACCGCGTTGTTTTTCGCAATCGCAGCTTTGATGAGAGAGCGGGCAACGGCTCAGGAGGATAGCCGGTATCGGCCAGACAAACAGTAATGGCCGACAACAAAATTTCAGCTGGCCAGGTATGGGAGAAAGCAATGGATGACAAATCAAATTACAAAATGAGCATCGAACTGATCGGGGATGTCGACCGGCGTGATTTCTTGCGTGCGTCGGCAGCCTTCGGGTTCACAGCAGCCGTGACCGCTGCTGCGGCAGGAACACTCGGGAGCAGCGAAGCCGTCGCACAGACCGCAAAAGAGGAGAAAGAACGCCAGGCGGCGGCCAAGCATACGATGACCATCGGTACCGCATACCGTATCGGTACCACGCGGTCTTATCCGATCATGCAGCTCAATCTTAAGGAAAATATCCAGAACCTGACCAACGGCAAGATCTATGTGAAGCTCGGACCTGGCGGTCAACTTGGCGTCGGAACAAAGCTCGCCGAAAAAGTGCAATCGGGCACGATCCAGGCGGCGCAGCATTCGTTGTCAAATTTCGCGCCTTTCGCCTCGGCCGTGGACCTGATCAACCTGCCTTACTGGTGCGGCGAAAACCAGAAGTTCGTTAATCTGGTCACGTCCGACATCTGGGAGAAGGAGGTGAACTCGCGTGTCCGCGCGAAGGGTTTCAAGCCGCTGTTTTATTTCTGCATAGACCCCCGAACGGCAGCAAAGCGGCGTGGGCTGGACGATAAGCCATTCAAGACACCGGAAGATCTCAAGGGCATCAAGTTCAGAGTGCCGGGCTCGAAAATCTTGCAGCAATTCTATCGGCTGATCGGCTCGAATCCGACACCGGTAGCATGGGGCGAAACACCGACCGCCATCAAGCAGGGAGTGGCGGATGCGCTCGACCCGGCGGTTGAGGCACTTTACGCCTTTGGCTTCAAAGACGTCCTTTCCTGGGTCACCTTCAACCGCTCGGTCCCGGACAGTCAGGTCTATTCCTGCAATCTGGCCTGGTTTGAGAGCCTTCCGAAAGACGTTCAAGAGGGTATCGACTTCGCCAGCGAAGTGACTTTCGCGCAGAACCTTGCACAAGTTCCGGCCTCGCGGGCATTCGCAATGGCAGAAATGGCCAAGGCGGGTGTCAAGTTTTACGTGCCGACCAAGGATGAACTGGCGCAGTGGGTCGAGGCTGGCGGCCAGCAACGCAAGGAATGGGACGAATGGAAGATCAAGCTTGGCGGCTCGATCGACAATTTCAACAAGCTGCTCGGGGCGGCCAACACGCAGGGACGCTACTACGTTCACGACGTGTGATAACCTTCAACAGTTTGTAGAGAAGCGATACGGGCGGAGCGGCGAAAATGGCCGCTCCGCCGACGCTTGCGCATCGGGAGAGGGGTATGGAGAGACTACGCGCTCTACTGAAGGCGATCGACGAAAACGGAGAACGCTGGTTGCTGCTGTTCCTCTACTCCTTCATCGTCATGGTCATCTTCATCGAAGTGGTGCGCCGCTTTGTGCTGCTTTATTCCTCGGTCTGGGGCGAAGAGACGGCCCGCTACGCTTTCATCTATCTCGTCTGGATTGGCGCATCAGCGGCAGTCCGGGAGCGCGCTCATATCCGCATTGATGTGATCACCCATTATCTGCCGCCGCGCGGCGCGGCAGTGCTCTATCTGTTTGGGGATCTCTTGACGTTACTGCTGGCCTGTTTCGCGATCTACTGGTCGCTGGACCCGGTGATGGTTTCATTGAAATTCGAGAATGTAACAGATGGGCTCAGGATCGTCCGCGCCTGGTTTTTAATTGCGGTGCCGCTCGGTTTTTCGATGATGGTCATTCGTCTCGTTCAATCAATCGCGCAGGATTTGGGTGATCTGCGTGCGGGACGGGCACGGGCTGCCGGCAGCCGACTGTTCGACTAAGGTAGATTTGGGGGGCGACGCGTAATGCTCTACGGAATTCCCGAAGCCTCCACCGAGTTCGGATGGGATGTCGGGCTTCCACTTTTGCTGGCCATTGTCCTCTTTGTGCTGGCCGTACCCGTTTGGGTCAGCCTTGGGTTTGCCGCGATAGGATTGCTTTATCTTACCGACGTCCTACCACTCACGCTGTTCGGTGAGGCCCTGTTTTCCGGGATCGATGCCTTCGCCCTGATCGCAATCCCCCTGTTCATTCTCACTGGCGACGTCTTGGTGCGCTCCGGGCTCTCGGCCAGGTTGCTGGATGTGGCCGAAGCGACAATGGGCAGCCTGCGCAGCGGCTTCGGCACGTCAACCATCCTCGGTTGCGGCTTCTTCGCCTGTATCTCGGGATCGGACGCGGCAGGCGCGGCGGCCGTCGGGCGCATCATATTCGACCGTCTGGTCGAGAGCGGCTATCCGAAGCCCTATGCCTGTGCGTTGGTGGCTTCGGGCGCTTGCACGGGCATCCTTATTCCACCATCAATCGCCTATATCATTATCGGGCTCGTGCTCGGAATTTCCGCTTCGACGCTGTTTCTCGCTGCAGCCGTCCCCGGGGTCATGATCATGGTTTCGATCATGATAACAAATGTCATTATCAACCGTCGCAACGGATACGAAAACTCCCGTGACAAATTCGAATTGCGCCGCTGGCTCAAAGCTGTATGGGCCGGGAAATGGGCGCTCATGGTGCCGTTCATCATCCTTGGCGGCATCTACTCCGGCGTGTTCACCCCAACCGAGGCAGCTGCTGTCGCAGTAGTGGTCATCATGGCGATCGGCCTTATCCAGGGCACCCTGACACTCAGGGATTTTCCGAAAATGCTGGAAAGTTCCGCCAAGGTAAATGGGGTCATCGTTCCAATCATTG
>CAYWBS010000179.1:0-6492 GCA_964456215.1 uncultured Hyphomicrobiaceae bacterium | reverse complement strand
GCTTCAGGTTCTGCGACGAGGGCGCGGATTTCCAGTTCTTCACCTATGCCCGCTATGGCCGCGTCATCCTCGATCAGCCGAATTCGAAGGCCTGGCAGATCTTCGACCAGAAGGCCGTGCACTTACTCGAACCGCGCTATCAGACTTCCGACCCGGTGACGGCCGGGACCCTTGAAGAGCTGGTCGGCAAGCTCGACTTCGACGACCGGGAGCAGGCTCTGAAAACGCTCGGCGACTACAACGCCGCCGCCCATGACGATGCGCGTTTCGACCCGACGGAACTCGACGGCCTGGCGACCGCCGGCATCACCCCCAGAAAGTCGAACTGGGCGATCAGGATCGATGAACCCCCGTTCCTCGCCTATAGCGCCACCGGCGGCATCACCTTCACCTTCGGCGGCCTGCGCATCAACGACAAGGCGCAGGTGATCGGCGTCGACTGGCGGCCGATCAAGGGTCTGTTCACGGCCGGCGAGATGGTCGGCGGGCTCTTTCACGACAATTATCCGGGCGGTACCGGACTTGTCTCCGGCGCCGTGTTCGGGCGCATCGCCGGACGCAACGCGGCGCTCGGCGTCAACTGAGACAGGCGAGAATATGGCGGGACTTTTCAGGACATTGCGGCGACAATTTCTGGGAAAGTCCCGGACACTATGAGACAATAAGCGGTCGTAAAACGGGACGTTTTCCGTCGATACGGCGTATGGCGTATGTTGTGCAGCAATGCGGGAGGGACAAGTCCATGCAGCAAATCAGGATACCGGCGGTTTTCATGCGCGGCGGCACCAGCAAGGCGGTGGTCTTCAAGCAGGCGGACCTGCCCGCGGACCGGGCGCTTTGGGATGATATCTTCCACGCCGCCATCGGCAGCCCGGACCCCAATGGCCGCCAGCTCAACGGCATGGGCGGCGGCATTTCCTCGCTCTCCAAGGTGTGCGTCGTCGGCCCGCCAAGCCGCGATGACGCCGATATCGACTACACCTTCGCGCAGATCGCGGTCAGGGAAGAAGTCGTTGATTATTCAGCGAATTGCGGCAACATGTCCTCGGCCATGGGCCCGTTCTCCGTCGACGAGGGCCTGGTCAGGGCGTCGGGAGAGCGCGCCCATGTGCGCATCCACAACACCAATACCGGCAAAATCATCCATTCCCGCTTCGCCCTGGACGGCGGCCGGTCGGCCGTGGACGGCGATATGGTGCTGCAGGGCGTTGCCGGGACTGGCGCGCCGGTCAGGCTCGAATTTGACGATCCGGGCGGCGCTTCCACCGATCACCTGCTGCCGACGGTCAATCCGGCTGACCTGATCGAAATTGACTGCGTCGGCGCCATCGAGGTTTCCCTGGTCGACGCGACCAACGCAGCGGTTTTCGTCCGCGCCGCAGATCTCGGCCTGGCAGGCACGGAGATGCCGGAACAGATCGACGGTAACGGCGCTCTTATGAGCCGGCTTGACGCGATCCGGCGTCATGCCTCGGTGATGATGGGCCTGGCGCGGACGGCCGAGGAAGCCGCGGCGATACCGTCCGTTCCCAAGGTTGGAATTGTAACAGGCCCGCGCGACGCGACGACGCTCTCGGGCGCGGCTCTGGCCGGGACCGACGTCGACGTTCTCGCGCGCATGATATCGCTCGGCAACTGCCATCGCGCCTTGCCGCTGACGGGAGCATTATGCCTGACGGTCGCCGCCCGCATCGCCGGTACGGTCGTTCATGATCAGGCCCGTCCGCCGAAAGACCTGTCGGAGAATTTGCGCATGGCGCAGCCCTCCGGATTGACCGTCGCCAGCACAACGGTTACGCGTGCAAACGGACGCTGGTTCGCGGAAAAGGTTGGCGTCGATCGAACGGCACGCCGCATGTTCGAGGGCAATATCCTTGTTCCCGCCTCGCGCGTCCCCGGATCGATTGCCGCCGGACAAAGCGCCGCCGCCGAATAGTCCGGATTTTCCAGAGTGTTTCCAGGAAGAGCGGGCGCCGGTTTTCCGTCTGGAAACACAAGAAATACCAAAGGATTAGAATGATGGAGCGATGCAACGAAAAGCGAAAACAATTTAGGGTTCAATCAATCAATTGCAGTGAGCGTCGGCCTTGCGCCCCCAAATGGCCTGACAACGCCAGTTGTCTTCACTCTTTTCATTTTTTTTCGTCTCTTTGCGCTTGACAACGGGTACCGCTTTTCGCTGCCTCGTCTGCCGTTTCCCTGACCGGGCCGGAATACAGTTTCCCGATTTATCCCTCACGGTGCCCGACGGGCAGATCTTATTATCGGTCTGTTCCTTCCGGGCGGCGCGTTTGCGAGGCAATTCATCTTTTTTGGCGATCTCCTCCAGTTTTAGTTTGGCAAGCTTGGCGAAAACGCCATTCGGAAACCGCTTGAGATAGGCCTCGAAGGCCGCGGCATTGTTGCCGGTGGCGATGCTGTTCCAATAAGCGATTTCGACGGCCTGGTCGTCGATGCGTTGCGCCGGCGGAACGGGCGGCGGCACGGTTCCGGTGGTCTCGGTCGCCGTTTCGTAAAAAGTGAAGGGCGCCGTCAGGGACGAATTGTGCCAGGGGATTTGCCGCTGCTGGGTCGCCTCCTTGACGTCTTTGCGGACGCGGCGCATCAGGAACGCGATATCGAGGTTAGGTGTCGCGATATGTTTTAGGAGCGCGGCGGTGAACGGGCTGTGGCTGCCGGTGCCGTCGAGGGCGACCTGCCCGGGTTCCGTCGCGAAAGAAATCATCGCCTCGGCGCGGACGTCCATTTTCGCCAGTCCGCGGCCGATTGAAACGGAGCGCGTTCCCATGGAACGTGCCAGGCTGCAGGTTAGCGGGTTGTCCCGGCAGGCATCGAGAAAAATGAGATTTCGGGGCACGCGCTCCATCAGTTCGATAATGCGCTCCAGGCGCAACGCCTCAAACTCCAAATCTTCCTCGCCGCCAAGCCGGGCATCCACGGGTATCAGGTAGTTGACGCCGTTGACCTGCAGGCCGTGCCCCGCATAGAAAAATAATGCCGTCTCTGCGTTCTTCAGGGTCTTGGCGAAGCTTCTTACGGTTTTCGCCACGTCACGGTGCGCGAGATCCGTTCCGAGCACGACCTCGAAACCAAAGGACGTCAAGGCTTTCGCGATTTCCCGGGCATCGTTAACGGGATTTCTTAAAGGCGGCGCGTTGGCGTATGTCGAATTGCCGATGACGAGCGCGACGCGCTTGCCTTGCTGTTCGGAATTCATGGCGTCGACGCTGATGCTTGCCGTGCAACAGAGAACGGCGACAAGAACACATAATCGAAAGGTCCGCGACATTTGCTCTTCCCATCAAACCTGAAATGCTTTGATCGTAAGCCTTTTGGTAGCCGGCACCCTGCACTCTTCCATTTCACGTGAAACTACCACATTTCACCACAATTCACTAAGGTGGGGATAAATGAAACGTGTCATATATCGATATAACGGTTTCAGTCTGAACATGAGATGAAGCTCCGATATCTCAAATCGGATTTCGCGAGGAACTCGTGACGTGGCGCAAGGCCCGGAGATCATAACACTAAGGGAAATCGCCCAAGCCATGCCCGATGGCGCGTTACTCGGCGTTCCCGCCGATTATTCCGGCGTGCCGATGGCTGCGACACGAGAGCTGATCCGGCGCGGCGCCAGGGATCTGAACCTTTATTGTCTGCCGTTGACGACGATTCAGGGCGATATGCTGATCGGCGCCGGTTGCGTTGCGTCGATTGAAGCGGCGGCGGTCACACTCGGCGAATTCGGACTGGCCCCGAGATTTTGCCAGGCCGTTGAAAGTGGCGCGTTGATGATGCGCGACGCGACCTGCCCGGCTCTTCACGCACAATTGCAGGCCGCGGAAAAGGGCGTTCCCTTTATGCCGCTCAGAGGCCTCCTGGAAACGGACATTCTGAAGTTTCGCCCCGACTGGGCGGTCATCAACAATCCGCTGTCGGACAGCAAGGATCCGATCGTCATCCTTCCTCAAAAAAAGCTCGATGTTTCGCTCTTTCATGCGGCATCCGCCGACCGGAACGGCAATATCTGGATAGGCCGGCGCCGTGAACTGGCGACCCTTGCCCATGGTTCCGATCGCGTTCTCGTGACCGTCGAGGAGATCTTGGAAGAGGATTTCTTCGCTAGCGAAGAACGCGCGGCCGGTGCATTGCCGGCGCTTTATGTCGAGGCGATCGCCGAGGCGCGCAACGGCGCCTGGCCCTGCGGACTGCAGGACCTCTACGAGCCCGACCACGACGAATTGCGTCATTATGCCTTGGCGGCGGCGAGCGAGGACGGGTTCAGGCGTTATCTGGCGAGCCGGGTCCTGGACGCGCCGGTAACGGTCTGAGCGCCATGGAATGCAAGCCCGAGGAACTTCTGATCTCGGCCATCGCCGACCTGATCCGCCAGGATCGCCACGTAGCTGTCGGCGCGGCATCGCCGATCCCCGGATGCGCCGCCCTGTTGGCGCAGGCCGAAGCCGCCCATAGGTTCGATGTGACCGTCCTGCATTCGCGCCGCGACAACCACTTTACCGATGGCGCGCGCGAACTGTTTGACGCGGCGGCGCAGGGACGCATCGATACGTTTTTCCTTGGCGGCGTTCAAATCGATGGCCAGGCCAATATCAATCTTGTCGGCATCGGCGATTATCCGAAACTGAAGAAGAGGTTCGCCGGCTCCTTCGGCTCGGCGCTGATGTATTTCGTCGTTCCGAAGGTGATCCTTTTTCGCGAGGAGCACAGTCCGCGGACGCTTGTGGAGAAAGTGGACTTCGTTTCCGCGCCGGGCACGTCGTCGCCGGACATTTACCGCCCCGGAGGGCCGCATGCTCTTGTCACCGGAAAGGCTATTTTCGATTTTGACCGCGCCAGGCGCCGTTTCCGGCTGCGTTCGGTTCACCCGGGCGTGACGGTGGCGGAGGTCATTGACGCCACCGGGTTCTCATTCGACTGCCCCGCCGACGTTCCGGTGACGAATTACCCCTCCGCCGGGCGCCTTGAGCGGCTGCGCAAGGATATCGCGCCGAGAGTGCATAAGTTTTATCCGCAATTCGCCAACACGGTGTTCGGGGAGGAGTTGATGACCACGGTCTAGAACCCTTTCAATGAATTCCAAGCCCGACCGTAAAAAATGCCGCCCGACAACCGGCGCCGGGAATGGGATTGGCACCATCACTCATGCTCTATCCGATGGCCGGGAGCCGCCTTTTCCGGACTCCTGAGCGGCAGCGCTTCTCTCCCGATAGGCGATGTAGAAGCCGCTGGCGAAAATAATAATCGCGCCGTACCAGGTGAACTTATGAGGAATTTCGGTGAAAAACATGAAGCCGAATATGGAGGCCCAAACAAGTTTGAGAAAGTCGAACGGCATGACCGCCGTGATGTCCGCTTCTCTGAGGGCCTGCGCGAGCGCCAGTTGGCCAAGCGTCCCGCTCATGCCGATGAAAACGAGCCACAGCCAGGTTTCCGGTTCCGGCCAACGCCAAACCCAGACTGCCGGAATGAGTGAAAATGCCGCCAGCAAAATATTCATGTAACCGGTGGTCGTCAAACTTGACTCTGTTCGTCCGAGCAGCTTGATGACAATCATCGTGATGCCCCATAGAAAAGCCGACAGAAGAACAAAGATCGAGCCGAGATCGATCTCAACAAATCCGGGCCGCAAAATAACCAGCGTGCCGACAAAGCCGGCGACGGTCGCCGTCCACCGGCGGAGGCGAAACGATTCGCCAAGGAGCATGACGCTGAGCAAGGCCGTGAAGATCGGCGCCGTAAAGGACAATGCCGTAACCTTCGCAAGGGGAGCCATGCTGAGAGCGGTGAAAAACGCCGCCATCGCCATGAAATTGAGAACCGCTCTCAGAGTATGAAGGCGGAAGCGGCGCGTGTGCAGGAAGGTGACGCCGTTCCGAATTAGGATGGGCGCGAATACGAGAACTCCGAAAACGTTTCTGAGAAAAACCGTTTGCAGGGGATTGAGTTCATCCGATACATGACGGACGCCCGTATGCATGGCCGAGAACACGACAGTGGACAGGACCATGAAGAGGATTCCCCGGCTCGTCCGCGACATCCAAACGCTTTCCCTCAAGGTTGCCAACGCGCATTGTCCGCCCGGCCCCAGGCTCGCAACTACCGGAAGTCTTGACTTTGAAACTCGGCGGCCGATCCAAGCATGAATTGCGCTGCAATGGAATTGTTCGTTGCATCAAGGATTTAGTCCATGAATGACGTTTTTCGCCACCATGCGGCCGCGGCGAATTTCGCGTGACCGACGAATAGGGCCGGGCCGGCCCGCTCAGCCGTTTCGAGCGGCGCCCTTGCTCTTCTTTTGCTTGCCAGCCGGCCGCGGCCGGCGCGGCGGCGGCCATGCGTCAAAGGACATCAGCCTGTACGGCAGGCCGGCATAGTCGGTTACCATTGTCTCCAGGAAAGAAAGCTGGCTCTCGATAGCTTCACCCGGATGATGACAGGTCGCAAGGTTATTGAAGAGACGCATGTCCT